>NZ_JAKFWH010000090.1 GCF_021731985.1 Nitrosomonas sp. | reverse complement strand
TCGCCAGCGTGTTATACATCACCTCGCCAAGCGTGCTGAAAAACTTGGCATGCAACTCGTTCCCGCTCCTCAATCAACTTAAAAAATCATTCAACTAATCATGTGGATATATTGTGTTTCTTGAGAGAGAGTGTGAGTTCCACTTTCCACAATGACAAATGCTCTATCCCTGTAACGGGATTTATTTTGGAGAATCTTGTGGCTCCGTCGCAATAATCCAATAGTACCTATCAAACTGAATTTAGATTACTGCAGAAAAACAAAAAAAGTAAGGTGCTTTGTTTGACAGCCTTTTGTGTTTTCAGTATATTCGTGTATGAGTTAGGGTTATTACTTTTCTTTCTTGGTAGAAAAATTAAATACAAACAAAGAGATAAATCCTTATCAAAAAAATTGATAGAAAGCATACTTACCAAGAAGAACCCTAAACCGACGCATGCAACGAATCAGCAGATCACTTGCTGATTGGCAAATTCAATCAAATTAAGAACGAAGTAGCAGAAATTCACTAAGACTTTGTGAATTTTGTATCTCAGTGTCACTGCACTTGATCGATTTCTATCATCCCTAGTGATTTAAATCGATAAGTTGAATTATTAAGATAAGCTCAGCTGAATTCATAACTCAGTTAGTTGGCTTTTTTAATAGGTGGTTACTATGGCTGCAACTGTCTCGCTTAAATTGGCCGATCATTCGGACACCTTCATTAAGCACCACTGTGATGAATCATTACCACATGTAGGCGCTTCCATCAGCAATTTGCAGGGGATTGGTCAATCCCATCGTATCAACGTCGGCCTTGGAACGCTCGGATTTCTGGCAGTAAAAAGACAAGCACCGAATTGGGAATCATTGGTACTAGTGTCTAACCAGCATGTTTTACTCGCTAATGATGCAATCCGCGACGACGTTATTTTTCAACCCGATTATGAAACGCAGGGTGAACAAATAATTTTTGACGCTCCTCGCTTAAATGCCATTGCCAAGATTGATAACGAAGGGCTTTGCGGACACTTCTCCTATGCCTATCCTAGAGAATGCGAGAAGCCTTATTACATTGATTGCGCAACGGCCAGTTTATTATTAAAGCAGACCAAAAATCCGCACCGAATCAAAACAAAAACTCAGTACTTCACAACCGTGGCCAGGGTGCATCCACTTGACACGATAAGCGGGCGAGAACTTAAGGTGCGCTTGTTAGGACGTAGCAATTCAGTTTGGGGGAAAGTAATTGACAGTGAGGCTACAGTTGAGACTGTCAGTGGCGAACTGTGCCGCAACACGCTGGTTATCCGCGCGTTACCCAATAACGACGGCGTCATGCAGCCACTTTCCCGCAAAGGTGATTCCGGTGCTTTGCTCATCGACCAATACCAGCGCGCGGTGGGGTTACTATGGGGCAATCACTTGTTCGATCCCTTTGTATCTTATGCTTGCCCTATTCACCCGGTGCTCAGTTATCTACAGATAATTCCCTGGTGCTTCGATTTTTGTGCGCCCCAATCTGCCCATAAGGATTAACGCGATGCCACAGGGAGAACGCATTCTATTCACACACTGCTGGCAAGCTGGATGGAGGTAACGTGATGGATCAAAAAGAATTGGCTGCATTACACGCTGAAGCCGAAACCGAACTGAAGAAATATCACGGCGTAGTCGGCGTGGGCTATGGCCTAAAAGAAGTAGATGGCAAAACCACCGATCAAATTTCATTTCGTGTGTACGTCAAAGCAAAGCGCAAACCTGAAGATTTGAATCCAGCCGATGTCATTCCGAAAGAATACAAAGGCATCCCAACAGATGTGGTGCTTGTCATTCAACCTAAACCATTGCATTGCGAAGACTTGGATCAACATTCACCGCTGATTGGCGGGATTTCAATTACCAATTTCAAAACAAATGCTGCGAATCAAATTGGCTCTGGAACATTGGGATGTTTCGCCACGTTGAATGGTGTCAGCGGACCGGAAAATGTGGTGTTGCTATCGAATAATCACGTCCTTACAAGCAATGGAGCGGTTAATGGCGACACGATCTATCAGCCACGCTATATCGATAACGCAGGAACTATCAATATTGACCCCACACAAGAGCGGCGTAACCCGATTGGAAAAGTCCATAATGTCGGCCAGCAACAACCTTATTCTTACACCTATCCTAGCGAAACAGCGCAAGATTATTTTCTGGATTGTGCGATCGCCAAACTGGATATTTGCATTTCAAGCTGGTGCAATACCAATTGCGGCGTATCGTATAAGAACGAAATTCGCGGCCTGAACATCGGCGGCAATAGTAAATTGGAAGATGTGGCCCGTGTTGCGCAAAGCGATTTAAGTAGTGGGGATTATGTAGTTTATAAAGTTGGGCGAAGAACCAGCAAAACAACTGGCAGGGTCATTGATACATCCGCGATAGATCCATCCGGCGGCCGTGCTCTCTATATTGAAGCCACTCAAGCTAACTGCAATGGCGCAATGCAATTCTCTGATGAAGGCGATTCAGGCTCGGCAATTGTCAATGCACAAAACGAAGTGGTTGGGTTATTGTACGCAGGGGATAGTGCTAATCCGGCTCGAACGCTTGCTTGCCACATTCACCCGGTCATGGCATATCTCAGCATCACCCCCATCACCACCGCCAACCCGCCATTCGGTCCCGCCGGGCAGACGCTAAACGATGTTGAAGGTGTATTCACCGGCATCAACCATACGACCGAGGTACGCGAGCGCTTTTTAAACACGCGTAAAGGTGCTGAAATTTATCAACAGATTCTCGATCATCGTCAGGAGGTGATTGCTCTTGTTAATCACCGGCGCCCAGTCACTGTGGCCTGGCACCGTAGTCAAGGCCCTACGTTCTTGGCACACTTTGTCAACAATGCGCGCGATCCACTACATTTAATTCCTTTCGAAGTGGAAGGCATCACGCGCGATCAGATGATCCGGCGCATGGCCGAGATACTGACACAGCATGGCAGCGAGGCGTTGCAACAAGTAATCCAGAGCTATCTTGATGAAGTGATGGGATTCATTAACAGTTTCGATAATCTACACGAGTTCGTAAAACAGTTTGAAGCTATGCCCGGTTCGAGCGGATTAAGCGGTCACTCCACGCTCATTGAGGAAACTGTCGATGTCAAATGAAGTGAACACATTACAGCGCGTTCTGCTGCAAATCTCCAGTGTATTGGAGCCAATGGAACGCGAACTGAATAGCAATCGTGCCATCCAAACATTCGCTGAATTGGGTATTACCCTCAATAGTGGACAGGTTTCGTCACTGGCTTCACCGATGCAAGCTTTGGTTGCCAGCAGCAAAACCGTGTTGCAAAAAGCAGGCGACTTGGCGCAAGCGATCGAAGACGAAGACATCGGAAAAATTGTTTCCGTCAGCGCCGAACTCATCAGCCAGATTATTACCGCGATTCAAAAAATCGATCAATTACAAACCGCTGTGCAGGGTATCGGCAGTATACCTGCAAGTGTATCCAGTCATTTCGCCGAACGGTTGTTTAATTATTTGCTCGTTCGTACACTCGATGCCGCCAATGGTGTCAACGAATTACTCGAGCTATTGGGAATTCTCGAACGCGAACGTAACAATGCGGGTTCAACGGATCCAAGCAATCCTGAATTCATAATCTCCACTTTTCATTTCAATATGCTGGGTAACTGGCTGCAATCACCTGTGTCGGCCTTTCAGACCCAATACAACTGGGGCACTAATAATCTCGACGCAGCCAGTTTATTAAAGCAGCTTGAGCGCTTGCTGCTGAATCTGAAAGCACCAGTTTTTTTTGACGATTCGTCACCGACGCCAATCCTGGAAGCCGTCATTTTTCAATTGCGGCCGCGCACTGACCTCAATCCTAACGGACTCAGCTTATCGATCCGCCAGAATCTCAGTCCCGGTAAAATCGAATTTGCCGCCGACGATTTAAAAGTCATCCTGGATTTGCAGGCCACACTGCCGTTTGGTGCCGAATTAGTGATCCAACCACCCGCTAAGTTCACCTTCGAAACTACCAGTCCGTCCGATACGGTCTCCGGCTCATTGAACCTTAGCGTCACCGCGGATCGCACACAGGCGTCAACACCTTATCTTTTAATTGGAGACCCGGATGGCAGTCGGCTTGAAGTTGGTAAATTCGGTGTCAGTTTCGGTGGCCGGATTCAAGGCAGCGGCGGACAATCGACGGCTGATCTGACCGTTGGCGGAGAAATCGGCGCCGGAAAACTTTCAATTTCGTTTGCCGATGGTGATGGCTTTCTCACTGATATTCTGAGCGGCATCCAGCTCAATTCCGATTTCGGCATGGCGTTTGGCTACAACAGCAACGACGGCCTGTTTTTTGTCGGTAGCAGCGCATTGGAAATCCAACTACCTCTGCACCTCGATCTCGGGCCGGTCGAAGTCAGTGCGCTAACTTTTTCTGTCGGCATTGAAAACAGCAAATTTCCCACTGCCATCTCGTCGGATATCAAAGCTTCACTTGGCCCGCTTGCAGCCGTGATCGAAAACATCGGATTGGAGATCGATTTCGCCTTGGTGGATAACCGCAGCGGCAACGCCGGACCGGTAGATATTCGCTTAGGGTTCAAACCGCCGAATGGTGTCGGATTATCACTGGATGTTGGTATTGTCAAAGGCGGCGGCTATCTCTACTTTGATTTTGATAAAGAGGAATATGCCGGTGCCTTAGAGCTCGTATTCAGCGGTATCGTCACAGTTAAAGCAATTGGCCTGATCACCACACGCATGCCCGATGGTTCGGATGGTTTTTCATTACTGATCATCGTCAGCGCTGAGTTTGGCACACCCTTCCAGCTAGGTTTTGGATTTACTTTGAATGCCGTCGGGGGATTGCTGGGTTTAAATCGCACCATGGAACTAGAAGTCATTGCTGCCGGTGTGCGCACAGGTTCGATCAACAGCGTGATGTTCCCGGACAATATTATCGAGAACGCGCCACGCATCATCAGTGATTTACGTCAATTCTTCCCGCCAGCGCAGGATGTGTTCTTAATCGGGCCGATGGCTAAGTTGGGCTGGGGAACACCAACGCTGGTCAGTGCATCGCTGGGCATCATAGTCGAAATACCGCCGGGCAACATTGCCATTCTCGGCGTTCTAAAAGTCGCGTTACCCGATGAAGACGCTGCCCTGATTATCATCCAAGTCAGTTTCATCGGCGCCTTGGAAGTGGATAAACAGAGACTGTGGTTTTATGCCAGTTTGTATGACTCCCGGGTGATTTTCATCACTCTGGATGGCGATATGGGTCTGTTGATCGCTTGGGGTAACGAGGCAAATTTTGTGCTCAGTGTTGGCGGTTTTCATCCCTCCTTTAAACCGCCTCCACTGCCTTTTCCAAATCCTAATCGAATCGCAATCAGTATCCTGAATGAATCTTTTGCTCGAATCCGGGTGGAAGGCTATTTTGCGGTGACATCCAATACCGTACAGTTCGGTGCTAATGTTGAGGTTTATTTTGGCCTAAGTGCATTTAATATTTCCGGCCATGTCGGATTTGATGCGTTGTTTCAGTTCTCTCCCTTTTACTTCATCATCACCATTTCCGCATCCTTCGACGTTAAGGTGTTTGGTATAGGACTGTTCAGCGTGCGCATGCGCGGTGAATTGGAAGGCACATCGCCGTGGCATATCGAAGGGGAAGGATCCATCTCGGTATTATTTTGGGATATTGATGTACCTTTCAGTCACACTTGGGGGGAAGACGAAAACACAACGCTACCAGCAATTGACATCATGCCGCTCATCACGGCTGAATTCGAAAAGCTGGCTAACTGGACCGCCGAGATACCAGCATCTAATCAATTGCTGGTGTCATTGCGGAAAATCGAAAGCGGTGAGGATCTGATACTGCATCCGGTTGGTGTATTACGTGTCAATCAACGGGCCATCCCGCTGGATTTGGATCTTGATAAAGTCGGCAACCAGAAACCGCAGGACGCAAAACGGCTGACCGTCGAAGTGACTGATACGGGTTTAACCAAGGTCGCAGATACAAAAGAACAGTTTGCGACCGCGCAATACAAAAATTTGAGCGACGCCAACAAATTGAGCGCGCCCGCTTATGAAAAACAAAATGCCGGCATCGAACTGTCGGTCAGTAATCAGCAGCTAAAATCACCCGCGGCTGTTAAACGCGTGGTGCGCTACGAGCAAAGTATCATCGACAACAATTTTATTTCGTTGTTAATCCGCTTTGTTGGCATCAGTTCTGAATTCTTTAATCACTTTTTAGGCCGTAACGCCGCTTCCAAGTCAGTACTTTCGGCAAATTATAAAACACAGAAAGCGCCTATCGCTCAGAAAATTGTCGTGAAAGAAGCTGGTTACGTGGTCGCCTCCACAATGAATAATAGTCCGCATAGCGAACAGGCTTTTTTTGCATCCCATGCACAAGCGCAAGATTTCTTGCGAACACAAGTGAGTAAATCCCCTGAATTGCAAGACAGTCTTCATGTGATTCCCAGCGCCGAAGCTGTCTCACTGCAGGAGGCTGCATAATGGCTATCGGTACTTACACTTTTTTACCGTGGTTACGGCAAGGCATTGCCAATAATATCCAAACAGCGGATATGGATGCTTCGGTCAAGACGCGCGCCAGCGTTGCGGTAAGTCTGAATATCAAAGGCAGCGGCGGAGAAGGCGGCGATATCACCGCCCCGGTAATGAAAAATATCGCACTTTATGGGCCTGGCGATATTATCGGCATTGAATCCAGGGCGATTATCAAGACCGAGCCACTAAACTGGATTACCAATTTCGAGCCGAACTATCTCTGCCATATCGAATTTTACGATGAAGATTTTCCTTGGCGTTATACACCCGCTACACCGTCGGGATCGCGATTACGGCCGTGGGTAACGCTGATCGTATTAACCGAGGCTGAATTTTCCGATGGCGGCAATATTTCAGGCAAGCCGCTGCCTTTTATTGAGATTAAAGCCGACGCGCTGGAATCAGTATTCCCCAAAGCCGAAGAATTATGGGCGTGGGCGCACGTGCATGTGAATAAAAACATTGCTGGCAATCAGGATGCGCCGCAAGCACCCAACATGGACAGTGTGTTGGCACAATTTCAGAGCTTGCTCACTCAGAATCCGGATGAAGCCTATTCGCGTATCGTCTGTCCCCGCAAACTGGCACCCAACGAGCGTTATCATGCCTTCCTGATTCCGGCCTTTGAAACCGGCCGGTTGGCAGGTTTGGGAATGAATCCCGATGACGCTCCGCATGCGACGTTCTCAGCTTGGGGCGAAGGCCGCCCGGCACCGACGCAATTTCCTATTTATTACCGTTGGTTCTTCCGCACCGGCTCGCAAGGCGATTTCGAATATCTGGTTCGACTGCTCGAACCGAGACCAGCGGATAGTCGCGTCGGCCGCCGTGATATGGATGTACAAAATCCAGGTTCCAATATCAGCGGGATTCAGAATCCGGATCTCGAAGGTGTTTTGAAACTGAGTGGTGCCCTGCTCGCACCACTTAGCAATGAAGCCGAGCAAGAAATTGCCAGGTGGGAAAACTGGGATCAACCTTATCCACATGTATTCCAGCAAGAGCTGGCTGCGTTCTTAAACCTTGCCGATGATTATGCGCGGCTATCCGCAGATTCCGCCAATCAGAATACTGATTTGCCTGCTGAAATTCAGGCCGATCCCGATCCGCTTATCACACCACCGATTTATGGCCGCTGGTATGCGCTAAGAAATCGCGTGCTGAAAGAAGCGGATGGCAGCGATTCACCGAACAATAACAATTGGCTACACGAACTGAATCTGGATCCCCGCTGGCGCAGTGCTGCAGGTTTTGGCACCGATGTCATCATCGCCAATCAGGAAGAATATATGGATGCGGCCTGGGATCAGGTAGGTGATGTGCTGGAAGCCAACCGGCAAATCCGTCTGGCCCAGCTTGCCCAAATCACAGCCAATAGCTGGTATCAAAAGCAGGTACTACCATTACAACAAATCAGTCATGACAAAATTCTATTCATGACTGCGCCGGTGCAAAAACGTGTCATCAGCCAAGGCATAACGGTTTTTCACCAGATTAAACAAAGTCCGGTAACGCCCGCGCTCACGTCCGCTCCCTTGCGGCGTATGCTGCGGTCGAACGGCCGTTTACAAAAACTCTCCTCATTTGATGAGCGCATCCACTCCAACAATTTAATTAGCCGGGTGAATGAAGGTGTCGTTACTGCAGCACCACCGCATGTTGTTCCCGAATCGCTGCCGACACTTGATAAGCTGGCCAAGGATGCACAACCCGATAGTGTTCCAGACTGGCTTCTGAACTTACTCAAGCAATATCCTTTTATCCCAAATCTATTGCTGCTTCTTATTCTGTTATTGGTTTTTTTCCTACTTGTTACTGGAGCAAATCCAGGGATCGGAGTTGTTGCGGTACTGGTCAGCGCGGGATTAATTTGGGCTTATCGCACCGCCCGGCGTTTAATTACACAAGCCAATCAAGCCGATTCGGTTGCCGAAACCAATCAAATGCCAGTTGCGGTTGACGCCATGCCACCAAGCAATGACTTTGTTTTAACTCCAGAACTCAATCTATTGGCGTTGGATCCGGCAAATCCGCCGCAACCCGCTACCGTGGGTACAATTGACAATATTCAATCCGGACGATTTAAAACAGCACTGAAAGACTCTTACACGGTTTTGCAGAATGGTTTGCAAGCCGGTGTCATTCCCGTTTCGATACCGATTAACGTAGCCCTATTGGCAACAAACACGCTAGTAGCACTGAATCCTGCTACAACTATCCCGAAATGGACGTTGGGTAAAATATTATTGCCAGCGCATATTCTCAAATTGATCGGAGAAAAATTTGTTGAAGCCATGGCCTATCCGGAATTTGATATTCCCATGTACAAACCGCTCGTAGATAAATCCACCGAACTTTTTGTTCCCAACTTAAATTTTATTGAACAGAATTCCATTACCTTATTAAAAACCAATCAGCCATTTATTGAATCGTACATGGTGGGTCTCAACCATGAATTTGCACGGGAATTATTGTGGCGTGAATATCCGACAGATCAGCGCGGTTCCTATTTCCGGCAATTCTGGGATATCAGTAGCTTCCTGAGCCGCACCGAAGACAGTGAACAACGCAGGGAAGAACTAAAAGATATTCCTCCGATTCACCGCTGGTCAAAATTTTCCAAATTGGGCGAACATGATCATCGTGAACAAGGCTTGGAGAATGAAGAAGAACTAGTACTGGTAATCCGCGGCGAACTGCTAAAAAAATACCCAAATGCAGTCATTTACGCACAAAAAGCCAAATGGCAACCGATCAGTGATACCAATCCCGCACCCAACAAGAAAACAGAGCGTATTTTTGACGAGAGCGTCCCAATAAAAACCCCACTCTACGAAGCGCAAGTCAAACCGGATATTTACTTCTTTGGCTTTGATTTAACCGAAGAAGAGGCCCGGGGTAATGACAAAGTGGATGATGAACCGGGTTGGTTCTTTGTTATCAAGGAGCGCCCCGGAGAACCACGCTTTGGCTTGGATATAGACCGCGAAGGCCCGATTCAAGTCTGGAACGATTTATCCTGGGCGGATGTTGTCCCTGGACTAACTGACGGTGACTTTATCGAAATTGCCAGCGCACCTAACCGCAGCTTACCAAACGCTGCACCAAGCGGTACTGCACAGGAAAAGGCAGAACAGTGGCAAGAGGATCATTTGTTAAGCTGGACGGAAAATATCAATTCAGCGGAGTTGGCTTATATTTTATTCCAGGCACCAGTGCTGGTGGGTGTGCATGCTTCAGAAATGTTACCTGATTAAGCATTAATGCCCCAACAGCAATCTGAAATACCAACTGACAGACATGGCTTATGACTAACTTTAAAGACACACAAAAACAGATTGATCTGGCGCGTCAACAGCAAAAACAAAGCCGCAAAGACTGGTTTGTCACCAAGGAAAAGCTGCGAAAAATTGAGCGTCGCATGGAGTCTATGCGGCGTCGCTCTGATGAGGGGGCTAAGGAACAATTGCAGTCCTTATTACGCGAGCAAGAAATACTGCGTATAAATGCTGCCAAATCTCAAGCAGAATTTAAGCAAAACCGGCAAGCGTTAATCGATCAAGAATTGCTATTTGAGGTTTTCTCCGACCCTACCAAGAACATCAGTCAGTTGAATGATATGCATCCGATATTATTATTCCCGATGCGTATCGAGACACGCTTTAAACAAATTGCTAGTGCCGGCAACCGCAATGGACATATTGACCAGCTATGGGTCCGTGTTTACCCGGATGATATCAGCATTGATACTTTTGAAGAAATCCCCTCAGAAATCGAAATCAGTAACACCCGGGTGTACTGGACCAATATCTGGAAAGCAGGCGGAGTGGACACAGAAAAACGCGCTGCGTGGCAATCGCTGGTAAAAAGTCACGGAGCGGGCCGTGCCTACTGGTTAAGTCAGTTATTTAAACCACTGAATCCCAATACTGAGCCGGTTATTGCGAATGGGGATTACATTTTAGTGATTGTATCTGAGCAGGCATTGCCCGACAGTGATAAACCCATCGTGCAGAAATACTGGCAAGCCGTATTCATCGCCAACAATGATGCAGTGGCCTTGGATGCGGCTTATACTACCTTAAAGAGCGACCTGGGCGAGGCGCGTGCACAGGAAATCATTACTTCTTACCAACCGCAGAATCTGAACGTCAAGCCTGCGCAACCCGAAACCATTACCAATGTGCGGGTCGAGTTCCTGGAATTGCCTGTCATCGCGGATATTGATACACAGCTTCAAGCTTGGACGAACCCTGCGCGCGTTGCGCTTCTTCCCGAACGATTTGTGGTGATGGGTTTTAATGGAAAAGAACAAACTTTGATCCATATCGGCCGTCCGGTACCTTCGGAACTCATTGTCGGACCTAATCCCGACGCGCCGGAAGACCAGCAATTACGCTTGGAAGACGACGAGCTGATCGTACCCGGCGAGATGAAGTGGGTAACAGACTTCGACGAAGCTGTCGCCAAAGGTATGGGTTTTAAAATTGATCTCGACGGCATTCAGGCGCAACGAGGTTTTGATCGATTATTTGTGCTGGGCGTGAGGCTCAGTGCCGATGTAAATAAAAGCCGCGAGCAACTGGAACAATTAATTCAACATCATCAACGTAGCCGCAAAGGGTTTAGTTTACTTCCCCAGGGAGCGCCGACAAACAACGTTGAAGATCAGGAAAGCGGCTATACCTGGTTTAGTGATGCCGACGCGAGTTATGATCATTATTTTACTCAATATGCCAATGACGGCAGTGACGACGATCCCGCCGGATGGCGTACCAGAAAAGACGGGCGGTGGCTGGCAAACAGCCTGGGTATCGATCCGGAAGTATTAAAATTATCGCCGCATTATTACGCCAATGATCAGCGTGAAGCCAGAGCGATGAACGAAGCACTGTGGCCGGGTACTTTGGGCTATTTCATGGAACAAATGATGGAACCGGTGTTTACTGACGAAACCATCACCAGTACGCGCAACTATTTCAATCGTTATGTGCTCGGACGCGGCACGCTGTCGGCGATTCGTATCGGCAAACAACCTTACGGCATCCTGCCGGCAACTCCGTTCTCCCGCATGGAATGGATCAATCGCAAGATTTTCAGCGACGATAGGTTAGAGCAGCAAATCTCCGGTTCCTTCCTCTTTTTGTCCAAGCTCTACAACCTCATAAAAAAAGTTGATGAACGGTGGGTTTCTCTACTCTCTAAGGTTTCCTACGTCGGCAAACCGCAAACTGATCCGCAACAAGCCTTATTGGATATTGTCGGTTTACATCCGGCGTCGGTTGAGTTTTATCAACGCTATGCTGAAAGTGCTGAACAACTGTATAACCGCTACAAAACATCCGGAATCAATAGCGCGATTTATGCCGCGATTGCATCGATGGTCTATACACAAAGCGGTCTCAATCTGCTGGCACAACTGGGTTATTCGGCCCAGGAAAACGAAAAGATCCCCGAAATTCTCAATAAATTCTTCACCCTTGCTGCCAACTTATTGAAAGGCGCGTTGATTGATGATCAAGCGTTGTCGGAATTTAATCCGGTACGCCCCTATCACAGCGATGGATCGAACTATATCAAGTGGCTGGCCACTGCGGCGCGCAATTCTCACAACACATTGCGCTTGCAGCAAGGTTTCATCGATGACCGGCCACCTACCGCGCTGCTCTATCTGATGTTGCACCATGCGCTGGATCTTTCCTATCTCGATACCAGTCTGCGTTTGCACTTGGAAGCAAACGTGCTGGATCAGCAACAATTCTCACTAGCAAAACGCCAGCCGAAGTTTATGCACATCCAGGAAATTGAAGAAGATAAAGGTAGCCCCTGGCAATACCTATACAAAGCTGAGCCTGCCATCACAAGCAATGCGCAATTGCAAATAGGCGACTTCATTCCGCAGATACTTACACTGCGCAACCCCTACTTGAATACGCAAATTAACGCCCTAGAACGTTTACAGCAAACACCGACAGCGCGCCTGGAGCGGATATTTGCCGAACACATCGATTGCTGCAGTTATCGCCTGGATGCTTGGTGGCTGGGATTATTAAACGTACAACTCGACATCATGCAGCAAATAGCCGGGCCAACGCACCCGGTACCCGGCACCACGCCAGGCGAAGGGTCAGGTAATAATGAGGCTACTGAAAACCATGGTTGCTATCTTGGCGCTTTTGCGTGGCTGGAAGATGTCAGGCCAGAAAACAAAAATTTGAATCCTGTCAAACTAACTGAAGAGCTGGATAAAATTTTTAACAAAGCCGGTCAGGCGCCATTGTTCGAAGATGACAAAAATTTCGGTTTCATCCATGCGCCATCTTTAAATCATGCTGTCACTGCGGCCGTGCTGCGCAATGGTTATTTAGCCAACGCAACGCCGGGCAATCCTGACAGCCTCTCGATCAATCTAACGTCGGAGCGAGTCCGGCTCGCCATGAATGTGCTCGAAGGGATGCGAAATGGCCAAAGTCTTTCGGCGCTATTGGGTTACTACCTCGAACGAGGCCTTCACGATGCAGACAATCTATTCCTGGATAGCATTATTTTCGAGCTGCGCAAACAATTTCCATTAGCCGGCGATCGTTTATCGACGACCAAGAGTTCCAGCGATGAACCCATTAGCGCCGTTGAGGCGCGCAACGTAGTCGATGGTTTGGCATTGGTTGAACACGTACAAGCGCAATCCGGCGCTAATCAAAACTACCCCTTTGGCATTGTTCAACTGCCCAATATCACAGAACAGAATAAATTGGATGCGATTAATCGTGAAGTACAACGTATCATGAATATCAATGATGCCGTGGCCGACCTCGCTATGGCGGAAGGTGTCTATCAAGTGGTCCAGGGTAATTATGATCGTGCGGCAGGAACACTGGATGCTTACAGCAAAGGGCATTTTCCACCCGTACCGGAAGTAGTACAAACACCGCGTAGCGGCATTACCTTAACCCATCGTGTCGGTTTGCACTTGCGTGCAGGTTTGAATCCCAGCGATGCAATCAACTCCACCCCGCGTGCAAAAGCTGAACCGGCTATTAATCAGTGGTTAACGCAATTGCTTCCAGCGATGAATGACATCTTCTGTGTCGCCGACTATTACAATCAAGGAACTGCGCAACAGGAACAGCAAGTGGTGACCGCGCAGAATCTTGGCTTGCTGGCCATCGACTTGTTGTACATGATTAATAGCGATCAACAACAGATGACCGCGCTGGATGATCGCATTTTAGCCTACGTCTATAATATTCCCGGCGTCCGTGCTGATAGTGGCATTATCATTCAATACCGCGGCAAACAAGCAGGAAAATATTCATTCTTCGAAGTAATGCCGATGCTACATGATCTGAAAGCGCTAATAACCCAATCGCGCCCGCTCAGAATCACCGACGTTAAGTTACCGAATGAAGCATCCCAGCAAGAAGACAGTACCGCCAATATACGCGAAGCGAAAGTCACCACAGTGCGTGATTTGTTGCAGGCGCATCAAACCGGATTAAATAATCTGAATACGCAGATGGATGCCTGGTTGGATGATCCAGATGAAAACGTTGTGGCCAGCAATGCGATCAATCACCTCGATGAAATGATCACTAACTATCTACTCATCGCCAATGCGGTAAATCAATTCGGTTTGGCCGGTGCCGCATCCGGCTTTGTATACGATTGGCGGCGCACGCAATTTAGCGCCTTGCTGGAAAACCTACAGAGCATTATTGAACGATGGCACGCCGCACTGCTGGAATTTGAGCAGCGGATAACAGACTTCGGCGCACTGGATCCGGCAACACCCGATGAAAATAAGATGCAGTATCTAATGGAAATCGCGTTATTAATTCTGACGGAATCGGTTCCTATTCCGGCATCGGACGACCCCAGTGAGTTACTTACGACGTTGAGCACAACACATAAAACCAATTTCCAAAACAGCCTATTGGGTCTCGAGAACCTGTTAAGTACAGCTAATCAAGTCGGCGTACTTTATTTGTCATTGCTCGCCAAGGAAACCGATATTGCGCTGCATGACACGCAAATATTGGATCTTGCCGATAATAAAAAAGCCATCGTTAGTTTTGCACAAACATTGCATGCCAAAGTTAAGGGCTTAGCAGCAGATATCGATAAACGATTAGTGACGGCCAATGACCTCATCACCGGTGCTGCAGTGGCCACTGCCGATAAGCGCATAGACGAGCTGACTCAAGCGATCCGGCAATTAACCAGTGAAGACTTTGTTATTCTGCCCGAGTTTACTCTGACAACAACACACGGCAGTGAGTGGCAGCAAAGTTATGACAACCGCGATCAACTGCTAACCTATCAGAGAAATGATCTCGAGGTGGATTTCCCTGAAGACAACTGGCTATATGGAGTGGCGCGCGTGCGTGAGAAATTACAGCGATGGGAAAGCATTACCCATTTTGGCGAAGCGCTGAATAATGTCAGTTTGAGCTTAACGCCATTACAGTTCCCCTATCGAACCGATGATCATTGGTTAGCTTTGGAATTTCCCGACAAGCAACCGGTTACTTCAGAACCATTTTTAATCGAAGAAGATAAATTGCTCTATACCGCGCATTATGTCGATGCATTTGATCAGACTGCGGCGATTTGCGGTTTATTGCTTGATGAATGGACTGAAGTCATTCCCACAACAGAGGAAACCACTGGGTTAACGTTTCATTATGATCGTCCCAACTGTGAAGCACCGCAGTCTCTGCTCTTGGCACTACCGGCAAACTTTACCGGTCATTGGCAGTGGCAAGACTTGGTAGACACTTTGCATGAAACACTGGATATGGCGCACAAACGGGCTATTGAACCAGCGCATTGGAATGAAACTGAATATTCGCGCTTCCTGCCTGCCGTGGTGTCTTCAGTGACACGCTATCCAATCATGATGACGCTTGATTTAGCCTTTAATAACGCCGTGCAGTTTAAATCTAAAGTAGAGGATTAACCATGAACGATTTTATTGCCATTGAAAATATCCAGGCGGTTCTCGATCGCAAGATCTTGTTGCCCACTATTGTCATGTGGAATCGATTGGAAGGACGGCCCCGAACCAAAAACTTTCTGCGCGCACTGCGTGCTGAAGTACGCGATCCCTTATGGATGTTATGTAAACAATGGCAAACTGGTGAATTTAAAGGCGATGACGCGGGGTCGCCGATATTTGCCAAAGTGCATATGGCAACGACTGAGCTGACAAAGTATCAGCCGGGCGATGCTGCAGTAAAGGATTTCGACAAATCAGCCCCTCTTGAAGCGATCGTAGAACAACGCCCGTTTCCGTACGTCGGCCAACAGCATATCCTCTCTTTGGATATCCGTTTACTGATGGGGCGGCAGTGGTTGAAGTATATACAATCTGCAGGCTTGTCAGCGTTAAAGCCACAATATATTCAACACGAAAACTATAAAATCACGGAACCCGATCCCGCCAGTCGTAGCGATGCTTTTCTAACCGCACATCCGGCAGTGTGGCAAAGTTTCTCCGCCATGGCCAATCGCGCCATGGATGGTGCCAATTTATATTTTTATTTGATAGCCGATACCCAAAACCATGCTTATGACGATATCACTTTGGCTAACGAAAGCGATAAAGCAATTATCGACGGGCTCGCAAACAAATTTGTGCAATGGTATGAGAAAATATTTTATCAACCAGGCAAAGAGCAGAACGATGCTTGGCTAGCGCAACAATTGGAGTATCAATTTGCGGTATCTGCGCCTCAAGAGGGTGCTGAAAAAGTAATGGTTGCAGAGGAATATTATCAGGGTAGGTTGGATTGGTATAACCTGGACATTGATCCATCACACAACAATTTAAGTGACGGCAGCGATGGTACGAACAATACTGATAATACCGGGGAAAGCGATGTGGAAGACAGTATCACAATGTCCTTCTTCCCCACAGCCATTCAATTTGAGGGCATGCCGAATACACGCTGGTGGACCTTCGAAGAAGGTAAAACCAATTTTGGCGATATCAAACCGGATACGACCGACATCAACAAACTCCTGCTAATGGAATTCGGTTTGATTTACGCGAATGATTGGTTCCTGGTACCCTTTCAGCTTCCGGTTGGTAGCATTGCCAAGGTCAAAGGTCTCGCGGTTACCAATGTCTTTGGTGAAAGAATTTGGATAACGGCATCCGGGTCTGGTAGTGATGAAAATTGGCAGCGTTGGGCCATGTACAACCTCTCTGTTAAGGGTAGCGATAATGTTCGCGCTGACACTTCTTTGGTGTTATTGCCTACCGTGTCAAAAGTTCAGGAAGGAAAACCAATTGACGATCTACGTTTCATTCGCGATGAAGTTGCCAACACAGTTTGGGGAATCGAAAAAAATATTCCACTGGCTACAGGACGCAGCAAACCAGGCAGTGAAGCGGGTCGTGAGCTATTTAATCGCCTGGAAAGTATTTTGGATAGTGAAATTGAAGGCGGCTTGGTAGTACCGGAAATTCCCGAATCGAGTGCGCCCATTCGTTACCAATTGATGCAAGGTGTGCCAGAAAATTGGATCCCCATGATTCCCATCCATCTCGACAACAACAGTCGTGAAATTCAATTGCAACGTGCTTCCATGCCGCGCGTAATCCTCGGCGCCCCTAATCCACCTGAGAAAATCAAACCGCGTACAGTATTATTGAGGCAAGGTTTAAATGAGCAACCTCCGCAACCCTATTTTTTGCATGAAGAAGAGGTACCCCGGGCAGGCATACAAGTGACACAGGCCTATCAACGTACACGCTGGAATAATGGGCAGGTATATTGTTGGCTCGGTGTGAAAAAACAAACTGGCCGTGGAGAAGGCAGTAGCGGCTTGGCTTTTGATCAGATCAAATCAACTAAACAACGTTTGCGCCGGGCATTACGGTTACCAGCTAAATAATTTATAGCGTGTATAGAATGGCTAAGAGCTTTGCGCGCGGCAATACACCTATGCGAGAAAATTCGATAACACAACTGCAACCAAAGTATCGTCATGATTAGCATCGTAGTCAGCCGTGAAATTTTTGTCGGGCAATAAGCGCCTGAGCAAATGGATACAGCATCAAATCATTTCATTCAGACAAAGTAACTAAAAATACCTAAAGAATACTTGCGAGTTCAATTGGACTAGCCTTGATTTAGTTAGTACATTCATACAAAATGCCTGTCTGAAATCAGTTATGCAATTCAGACTAAAAGAAATTTTCTATCAGTATATAATTTCCGCTTTCGACATTTACTTCATTGAACTCCGATGCAGAAACCTGAACCACCCGTTATACAACCCTTTACTTTTGTTTTCAGTTGGCGGCGTTTTTCGCTGCACTGCGCGATTATGGGCGTTTGTGTGTTGTTGGGCATGATGACTTGGTATTTTGGCAAACCGCATAGCGTCCGGTTTTATGAAACAAAATCGGAAGTGCCGCTTGCCACAGCAATAGCATCCGATATCGACATGACGCTTGATATGCGTAGCTCTGTGGCCGTAAAAGAAAGCCAGCCAGTGCAAGTCGAATTATTCAAGGGAAATGTTTATTTTGATATCAAGAAGAATACCACCAATCAACTTGAAGTCAAGGTCGGCAATGCCATCATTAAAAACACCGGAACCCGCTTCAGTATCCAGATGCAAAAGGATGGTAGTAGCCACATCGCCGTTGCGGACGGACACATCAAAATCCAAGTTGCTTCTGGCATTTATCAGATCAATGCGCTTGAACAAGCTGAGTTTGATGATGTCCGCATCAGCAAACACAGCCTCATTACTGAACACGACATTGCGCCTTGGCGCTCTGATCAGTAACGAATCGACATTGGAGTAAAAACAAACGCAGAGGAGAAAAACTCCTCTGCGTTTAAGAAAAAGTACTTAAGAAACTTTGCGGCGACGCACTACAAAACCCAACAAACCTAACCCAGCCAGCAACATTGCATAGGTTTCAGGCTCCGGCACCGGAGTGAGAATAGCTGAAGTAAGGAAAATTCCATCTTCCGGTTGATTCGGGAATGTACCGATGATACTGGTACTGAATGCACCAATCGAACTATCCCAGAATATGTGATACATGTTGTGATTACCCTCATCGGTAATCACCGCATCTCCCCGATAAGCTAGAAAATCACTGGCATCGGCCTTAATCACATTTACTGAATAATTAGCCGCGTAAAAACCTTCGAGTGGATTGCCACTATCTCCCAAATTCAAGGGGACAAAGCTAAGCATTTCTGGTGTGCCAAAATGCAACCCGAGATCAGTTTTCTCACCGGCTGGAGTGATTGCAGTAAGCTGTCCCGTGCCTTCCGATACTACGACAAGTGTATGGGCAGGAATATTGCCGAATGCCTGAGGAGTAAAATCTAAACCTTCTGCATCCGCACCTACATTAGCTAATAAAGTTGAAGATCCAGTGCTATCGACTGTGTACACATTCCCCGTTTGCGTAGTCACAAGCATATTAAAACCGTAATCACCGTAAGGATCAAATGCAATCCCACGAACATCTCCATTTAAACCTGAAGCAAATAGCGACTGCGTTGATCCATCGTTAGAGAATCGGTAAACGTTACCTGCAGCTTCCGATCCGGCAAATACGTCACGTGCTGCACTGGATCCGAATCCACCAAGACCCAGTGAGCTGGAAACATAGATCTCACCAATACTTCCACTGCTTATGGGCAGTGGTACTCCAAATGGTTGGAGATTTCCACCAGTCAGATCCGTTTGATAAAGTTGATTGTTAAAATAATTAGAACCGACAAATTTGTTTCCTGCATAAGCAAATCCAATAGGAGAACCACCTGTACTTCCTACAAATGGACTAAAACTGACAGCAAACACACTCCCTGTCCAAAATAAAACCAGACTTCCCATTAACATTACTAAAAATTTATTTTTCATATGACCCTCCAAATATAAGAAAAGAATTCTTTTTTTATTGAGAAATCATAGTAAGTGCAAAGAATTGTAAAATATAGAGAGGTCTGTACTATTTATGTAGGTCATTTGTCCTGGTTTGCGACTGTTAACTCTCTCAAACCGGTATCAGAAATGATAGATATTGCTTTTTATGCTCAATCCTATGATCGAACCACCAAGCATCCCATCCCCTGCCGGGTGAGATTCTGACAAGCTGTTCGCGCTTGACTCTCATGCAAACCTACCAGCCTCGCCCGATACAGCTTGCGGTTACTGATTTCCACCTCGGTTACCTTCACTTCTCCTGGTATCCAACGAGCAGCGGCCTGAGCTTGGGCATGGGCCCGATCGGGTTCATGATAAGAACCTATCTGCACCGCCCAACCGTCATTTTCCAGCATCGCAACTTTTTGCGACCCTACATTGACTGGCGGTTGAGAGATTTGTTGCGTTACGACGGGAACAGGCATCTTTTCCAGCACGGGATATGGTTTAGGTACTGAAGTCGAAGCACTGGTGTTCAGGGCGGCAACAGGCACGGCGCGGTTATTACTGGTATTACTGGCCACATGCGTACGCCCCTGGTTAAAACTGCGATCGAGCAACTGTGCCATATGCTGATCACGCGCGGCAGCAGTTTGCCCGCCCATCACTACTGCGATCACACGACGGCCACCGCGCTTGGCGGAAGTAGCTACATTGAATCCAGAAGCGCGGATAAAACCGGTTTTCAAACCATCCACTCCTGGAGTATTACGCACCATACGGTTATGGCTATTATAGGTAGTACCCTTGTAGCTGAATGATTGGGTAGAAAAATAATGATAGTGCTTGGGAAAATCCTTCATTAATCGTGTCGATAAGGTTACCAAGTCCCGGGCTGTAGTCTTTTGTTCACCATTCGGTAAACCGGAAGCATTGCGGAAGGTGCTGGAATGCATACCCAACTTGCGTGCCTTATCAGTCATCATGCGGCCAAAATTAGCTTCACTACTGCCCAGCGCCTCGGCCACCACCGCCGCCACATCGTTGGCAGAACGTACAATCAGTGCCGGAATCGCCTCCCGCACGCTGATACTATCTCCTGTACGCAAACCGATATTCGTCTGCGGCATGGATGCCGCATGTGCCGACACTTGCATACGCGTATCCAATGCCATCTTGCGTTGTTCAATCGCTTCGAACAACATATAAAGCGTCATCATCTTAGTCAGAGAGGCTGGATAACGGCTAGCATCAGCGTTGGATTCGTGTACTACTGCACCTGTATCCGCATCGATTACGATAGAGGAATAGCGGGGATTCGCTTGCGCCTGATTAACTAGAGACAGAAATAACAAGACGGCAAGGGCAATAAATCCTTTTCTTACTGCACGTTTCAAAGCAAACATAAGCCTATCCTTTCTGAATGTTAGTCAAGATGGGAAAACAATATGATCGGTATATACCGGCCTGGAATGTCTTACAAATCAGGGAAGAACACCAAGCACTCATTGTCGCCTTCTTCTTTTTAGTTATCACTTTTCTCATCTCTTGAGATTATCTTTATGTGCGCTACGCTTTAAAAACTTGCATGCTGAAGAAATCTGAATACATTATTCCTATTATTCACAAGCAGAAGTGTCCGGAGATTTAATTGAATAGATTCAGTTGGTTATTATTGTTCGACATGGTTATTTGCACATCGGTATTTTTAACCAATTGATCGATAGGTATTTTTTCGAAAAGAGTTAGGCTTAAAA
>NZ_JAKFWH010000019.1 GCF_021731985.1 Nitrosomonas sp. | reverse complement strand
ATCGGTGGATGGCCTCGTTTACCGCTTACCGGATAGTGCGGGGCAATGACATTCAGCAGAGAGGGCCAAGGCGTTACCCCTTCGATTTCGGACAAAAAACGATCCCGTCGTGTTTGTTTCTTCTTTGTTGCATATTCCAGATCAGAAAAGCTTGATTGCATCGCTCTATTCCATATTTATCAATACGATGCATTTTATCAAACCTTTATGACCAAAGTCGATGTGATCGAATAAATCAGTGTTTCCTTAGCAAAAAAACTGAAATGTCACTCTGCGGTATGGGTTTTTCCGGGGTGGATGTTGATATTGCTGTTTAAAGTAGCTTAAGAGGCAATTATTTTGTACTGATCATTTTAATTCAAATACCACCGGTTTACCGGTGGTATTTGAATTATCAGCCCTTAAGCAGAATTAAAAATCAATTCCAAAAAGAATAACGTGAACGGAGAATTATTATTCCCAAACCAGCTAACAGTAACAGGTATGTCGTTGGTTCTGGAACAGGAGCCATGGTTCCGACAGTCACATAATCATATCGGGTATGTGACTCCCATATCGCACCAAGACCAATGCCGCCATAAAGATAGGGGTTAGGGCTGTTGTCAACAACTGGGCTGCTGGTGAGCGAATAACCATTGATGGAAATCCAGAACTGATTACCAACAGCCCAGATATCTAACACATTATCCCTGTTGTTAATTGGTACCACCGATGGATCTATAGTATCGCCAGCTAGAGCGAAGGCCGAATCGCCATCGACTTTATATAACCCCCATCCTGCTCCTTCATGAGAACCCCACAAAGGAGTTGTAAGCAAAATACTATAGTAATGCCCTGGCACAATCCAATCCCCGTTGTGGTCCTGCACTCTAAAATTTACGATGGTGTTATACCAGTTGTTGCCGCCACCATCCGCAATAAAATGGGTGGACAGATGATAGTCGGACCAATCGGTATTGCCTACGGCAGTTTCGATATTTGAATCTCTGCCTGTTGTGGAGCCATATGTATCAACATAACCACCTGCAACATCTGCGTATCCCCTTTGAATTGTCCAGTTAGGAGCGAGTGAAGTGCCGGAAAAGTCATCTGCCAGTAATATTTCTGCAATTGCTGGTGCTGACAAACTCAAACATAAAACCAGTGATGAAAAAATATTGCGGGTAAGTGTGATGTGATTGTTTGAAGATTTCATTTCAGCTCTCCTAATTTAAATTAAAAATTAGATATATAAGAATGATATATATCGCTTTTAATTATAGGGTGCCTGGCACTATTTTTATATAAGCAAAATCCTTATTTTTGGTTAGCGCTGATTGTTGAATTAGAAGCTTGATAACTTAATCTTTATTGCTTGGTTTCTCAGTTCTGGTTTTTTTACTCAAACGGCTCGATATCCAGTTTTACACCATTTTTTTCGTTTGCTTCGCTGTTTCTCGTAATGATCGCATAGCATGTAGTGATCTGATTTGCTAGTGCTTTTTCATCTAATCTATGCCGGAAGCCTAAGGCTTGCTCGCGATTGAAGTACCCGACTGTCCGGCTATTAATATCCACCCGGACGGTGTTGCTGTCGTGGGGATTGTCGTTATCCGGTATCAAATACGCTGTCAGAATGTGGGTTTTGAGGGTTGAATCTTCATCAAAGGTTATTGCATTTTCTTGTAGCAATTGATTGATCGCTTCCTGAAAGGATTTACCGTCAACTGCGAAAGCAAATTGTCCCAGTTCCGGCCAGGCGTAATAGCTGCTTGCTGTGCTGGTGTTTTGTCGTCCGTCGTCATGCGAGATTGCTGGCGGCTCTCTAGCTGCGATTTTGTCTCTCGATATATAGAGAATTACCGCTGAAATCAGGGCTACCGGGAGAATATGCGACTTGTCGACACTGGCGCCTGCCATTAGTCCGAAAATCAACGAGAATGCTAGGATTGATAATAGGCTCATTTCTTGTATTACCTCCTTTTATAACCGGAACGACCAAGATAACTTGCTTTGATTGCAGGAATTATCTTTCTCATCAATAGGTAATTTATTATTTTATTTTTTCAAAGCTTGTTCGATGGCTGACACAACCGTTGGGTCAGACGGTTTTGTGTGCGGACTGAAGTGCGCGATCAGCTTGCCGTCGCGGCCGATTAGGTATTTTTGGAAATTCCATGTTGGGTAGGTCCCCGACAATTTGGCCAATTGCACATAGAAAGGGTGCGCATTTCCTTTGATCACCGTTATTTTTTCAAACATCGGGAAGTTGACGCCATAGGTCAGGTGACAGAATTCCTGGATTTCCGTTTCAGTTCCCGGTTCCTGGCCCATAAAGTCATTGGATGGGAAACCCAGAACGACAAGACCTTGTTTCTCATACTGGGTATGCAGCTTTTCCAATCCTTCATACTGCGGCGTGTAACCGCATTTACTTGCGGTATTGACGATTAGCAGCACTTTACCGGAGTAGGTTTCACATAAATTCACTGTTTCCGGTGCCGCCAGTTTGCGAAAATTATGATCCAGTAGGGTACTGTTGCAGGCCAAAACCGGACTAATCAGGAAGGTCATGATCAAAGCGAGAAAAATACGCATAAGTTGTTTCCTCAATCGATGGGTTGGTGCGTCAAAGAAGAATGTGTTTGTGTTTATTTTATCCCACTTATCTTCGTTATGTATTAAGAAGCTTTTAAAGACCGTCATTTCGAGTAGAACGAGAGATCTATATTGTTGATTACCAAGGATTCCTTGCTATGTTAGAAATGATAAATGTAGATTATTCAGGTTTTCTTAATCGATCAATGAATCAAAAGCCGTAATCATTTTCTCTAATCCGTACGCAAAGCATCCACCGGATTCAATTTTGCCGCGCGCATGGCCGGTATCACGCCGGCGGCAAGGCCGATCAGCATGGATAAGCACAGCGCGCCGAACACAAAATCCCACGGAATATTCACTGGCAAACCGCTAATCAAAAATTTGAGCAACCCCGCGATACCCGTTCCGATGATCAATCCTGCCAGACCGCCGACAGTGGATAGCGCGATTGATTCCAGCAGAAACAACATGCGGATGCGCGCACGTGTCGCGCCTAATGCGGTAAGCAGGCCGATTTCCGATACGCGCTCGGAAACTGCAATATGCATCAGCGTGACCATGCCCACTGCACCAACCAGCAGGGAGATGCCACCTAGCGCGGCGACGGCGAACTTTAATACATTCAGAACCGTAGATAACGTGTTGAGCATTTGTTGTTGCGGCTTAACGGTGAAATCTTCGCGGCCATGCCGTGCCACCAGGATATGCTTAATATCATCGACTACCGCTTGCACCGGTGCATCCGAGTGGTAGGAAAAATTGATTTCCATGACTCCTTGCCGGTTGAATACTTCCAATGCACGGGCTGTGGGCACAAAAACCGTGTCGTCCAGATCAAAACCGAGCACATTCCCTTTGGACGCCATCACGCCGATAACGCGAAAGCGTGATCCACCGACTTGCAGCAAAGCGCCGAGCGGGTTGGCATCACCGAACAGTTCCGTGCGCACTTTGGAACCCAGCACCGCATACGCGCGCGGATTGCGCGGATCATCATCCGGTAAGAATTGCCCAATAGCGATTTGCATATTGAATGCCCGGGCGAAATCAGGTCCCTGGCCATACGCGGTTACCCGTCGACTTCGACCCTGTGCGCGGATTTCCGCATTGCCGATCACGCTGGCATTGGTATATTCCGCATAGCGGCTTTGTTTCAGCGCCATGCCGTCTTCTATCGTCAATAACCGCGCGCTGCCGATAGCGCCTAAGGAGCCGCCATGGGTATTGATTTTCCCCGGGGTAATCGTGACGATATTGGTGCCAAACTGGGTGAATTCCGCCAGCACGAAACGCTGAACACCATCGCCAATCGCGGTTAGCAGAATCACCGCTGCTATGCCGATGGCAATACCAGATGCGGATAAAATCGTGCGTAAACGATGCGCCGTTAATGAGCGGAAGGCAAATTGGAAAGTGTCGAGGGTGTTCATCTCTGGTTTAAAGGGGCATTAAAAATCCGTATTTCCAATACAAAGCAGTGTACCAAGATAGTAATGTGCCTGCTGAGCGTATGAGTTGCAGCGGCTAGAATCGAGAACGTGGGGGAAGCGTGGTTAACTTGTCACGTTTTTGTCACGTTCAAAAAGAAAAAAGGGGTTGGTTTTTAACTAACCCCTTGATTTATTTGGTAGGCCGTGCGAGATTCGAACGCGCGACCAATGGATTAACAGTTCGGGGCTCTATTGCAATCCAAGAAACAAAAAACGGGAGCCTAAGCCCCCGTCCTGGATTAAATCTAAATTAAACTGCTGATTCTTTTCTGCGACGTGCCATGAAACCCAGCAAGCCTAGACCAGCCAGTAGCATTGCGTAGGTTTCTGGTTCTGGAACTGCAGAGGTGAATGAAACCATGTCGAGTGAACCGCCATAGCTGTCGCTGATACCCACGGCGCTAAAGGTTAGCAAACCATTTCCATCGAAATTTACTATTTGTGAGAAATGTTGCCAAGAGTGATTGGATCCCGCATTACCAATCCCGGTCAGAACAGTTCCGTTAGCAATCCCATCGAATGAAAATGACAGATCATTGGTAGCACCTGTGCTCGGACGAGCTGAATACCAGAAGCTAAGTTCATACAAACCGGCAGCACCTGTTAAGAGCTGCGACATCGAACTGTTTGAGTGTGTGTCTAATTCCACAAAATTGCTTCCATCAAAAGCTGTTCCTGCAACGTTATTACGCAGCTCAATATTCGGGCTGCCATTCCACCCGGTAAGCGAGCTGTATATGTTCCAGCTTCCGTTCGATTGAGGATCAGCTTCAAAACTGCCATTCGTTACAAGATCGACTGCAGCAGAAGCTAACATCGGAGTCGCAAGCAACGCACCAAACACATATTTACTAAATCTATTCATCACAATCACCTATTAAAGTAGAGACATAAATTAATTCTAAATATTCAAAGCCCAATTTAAACTAACGATTTCTTTTGCTGCATAGTGTGCAGCCTACTGGACTTAAACCAGCCAGTGCTACCATGTGGCCTAATTTCTTCATTGCTTTCATTTCTAACCCCTTTTCCTAAAAAAAATAAAAATATCCGCTCTTCTACTGCTTGTACCTAACCATTCAGAAATCAGGTTTGTGAAATACCATTTTTAAAAATAATTGGTTACACACCAATAAACAGATCAGTGAATTGAACTGCCACACCATAATCATCTGTTTGTTGTTCTGTTCTCACCACTTTTCCTTCGCATTGAACATTAGGTTCCTGATTCAGGTGTATGGTGAGTTGAATCATTTCACTTTCTTTGAGAACCTTCTTTGTCGAAAAATAAATTCCGGTTGTACTAATGTCTCTAGATAAACCTCGTCCTTCTCTAAAAGTTACTAGACAACATAAATTAAATCGTTCATTAGTGCGTTGTTCGTTCACGATTGAGGTTCCGGTTCAATAAGAATAAGTTCTTGATACACATCTTATTCAAGATAGCAGCGCCTGCACAGTTACTTTATGATAACTTTTGCAGTTAACATTAATTAACTCTTGTGTTAACAAATGTTAATTTTCGTGCTGTAAGATCTGCCACCACACCATGCGACATATCACTAATATTAGGATTTTGATTTTCTTCAGAAAAACTACAGAAGTAGTGACCACGCAGCATCAAGCAGATTGCTTGAAATGCAAGATAGCCAGAAATTCGGGAAGGAATGTTTTTAGACGAGCCCTTTTTCTTTGAAAAGGATTGCCAGTTGCAGGCGATTTGGGACTTGTAGCTTGGTATAGATGCGATTAAGGTAAACTCGCGCAGAACCTTCGGTAATTAGCAGTTGGCGCGCAGCCGATTTGTTGTTGTGACCTGATGCGATCAAAGTAGCCAAGTTCATTTCGCTAGGTGATAGCTGAGCCGCAATCGACTGGTGCTCCGATTCACGCCGCAACATCTGCTCAAATGCATGTTTCATCGAATTGCGCTCTATCCATTCGCCACCAGACTGTACGCGCCGCAAACATTGCATGATGAGCGCTGTAGCCATCTCTTTCAATAGAATGCCTTTTACGCCGGTTCTTATAAGATCGCAGGTTTCTGCTTGACTTAATGCAGAAGTCAGAATGATAATTTTTGCCGAATTCTCTGTTGCGGCATTTACTTCACGAATCAAATTTATCCCGTTTGTTTTCGGCAAATGAAGATCCATCAGCACCAAATCGGGTCGTTTCTGTTTCAATATTTCCGTAATGCCGCTCGCTGAACTCAATTTATCGACAACCTCGAAGTCGCTGCTAGCTTCCAACAGGGCGTTCAATCCCAGTAACGTGATGGGATGCGAATCGATCAACAAGATGCGGGCAGATTGCTGCGTTTCTTCGGCGGTCACTATAGTTTTTTTCGTTCTCAGTCTGATAGTTGTAAAAATAGATTCATAACCTTTTCGTTATGAATGTGCTTACATGGCAAATACAGAAAGCACATGCATTCCGTTCAGTAGCTTGTGTTTACGGCTAGGAAATTTGAAAATTGAGGTTCATCTGTATGTCGTCAAACCAATTGGGATAGATGGCTGCCTGAATTAAGAGACAATATGAAATACTGGACGAGATTGTCACCAAAGCCGCGTTGAAGGCGCATTGAGTTAAAAAAAGACAAGCCATTGATACAAAGGTATTATTTGTGAATAACCCTATAGCTCAGTGTGAGCTGCTGATTAACAGTCTGGCATTGACATTGTGTTGCGCTGCAATCTCAGATAGAGGTTTTGCATTTAGACTGGTTGCAAAACGATTACATTTTTCAGAAAAGAAAAAGGGATTAGCATTTAACTAACCCCTTTATTTATTTGGTAGGCCGTGCGAGATTCGAACTCGCGACCAACGGATTAAAAGGTGTTTTAACTAACTGTTTTTATTAATATTAGGCTCGTCAGTGCTCGTCAACACTCGCCGACAATCGTCATTTTTGTCACGTTTTATTATTAATAATTGTAACTCTACAAATGCAGCGTAGATAACATTCGATCATGCAGTACACGCACTACCACAATTCCGTAATTTGTTTGCCGGAAATATATAGCATGTCGCCCAACTTGACTACGGCGATACCCTATACGGATACGATCGCAGGGTGTTGCCATTTCCGGATTCTCCGCCAATTGACCAAACGCTTCTGTCAACTTGTCTGTGTAACGATTTGCCTGTTCCAATCTCCACTCTTTGAGTGTGTAAAGCCAAATGGTTTCCATATCGCGTGCAGCTTCGGGTGTTAACCGATATTCAGCTGACTTTGACATGTTTGGCGGTCATTCCTTCTTTAAACAAATCTCCGTCAAATGGCTGTGGTTCACCACTCTGTTCGCCTTTGATTAACTCGCTACGAATGGTATCGATTTCAGAATTGCGAGCTTGATCGCGCCGAATCAGATCTCGGATATATTCACTGTCATTGGTGAAGTCACCGCCCTCAATCTGAGCCTTAATCCACTTGTCTTGCTGGTCGGTGACAGTGATGGTTTTACGGGTTGTTCCCATTTTATCCTCCAAAGGTATGTGAAATGATCATACTATTGCAGTAAAATAGCATGTTCTTGCTTCCATGAAAAGATGAGAAACCTTGTCTATTTTTGGAACATAATATTGCTAACTTAAGTTAAACCTGGATCCTCTTAGTTAATTTTGCTGCAAATTGGTATAAACAGTCGATCAAACAACTGAAGTAAGAGTACCGGTGACCGTAGAATTCTTTCGTAAATGAGTATATCTCTATAACTTATGGAATAAATTTAAACCTTCTTTCTGTGCCAAACATACCGGCTTTCACTCCGCTATCTGTCATGGCTGGCTATACCATGTGGATCGGCCACCGCCATGCCGGACAAGTAGGCCTTTTTCCACCAGTGAACCAAAAGTTGCTTTCAATGTGTTCGGGCTTGCGCCTGTTTCGCGCACCATGTCGCGGGTTGTGACGCGGCCATGGCCCTGAACATAATCTAGGATTTTGACGGCCAATTCGGGCAGGACGGCCAGGGCATTCTTTTCGCGCTCCACTTTCGTGGCCAGGCGGCGCTTTTGCTGCTGCAAAGCACGCATGAAAAACATAAGCCAAGGTTGCCAATTCGGGGCTTCACTACGAATTGTGCCTTGGGTCTGACGCAAGGCGAGATAATGCCCTTCCTTGCTGTTCTCAATCACGCTTTCGAGCGACGAATACGGCACATAAGCATATCCGGCCTGCAATAAGAGCAAGGTCGTGAGAACACGGCTCAGGCGGCCATTTCCGTCCTGGAAGGGATGGATTTCCAGGAACACTACAACGAACACGGCAATCATCAGCAAGGGGTGAATGCGCTTTAGCTCGCGGGCATCGCGCAACCAGGTGACAAGTTCTGTCATCCGGCGCGGCGTATCGAACGGCGTAGCCGTCTCGAACACGATACCAATCATTTTTCCGTCTGCGTCAAAAGCGCCCACATCATTGCGCAGGGTTTTATATCCGCCCCTGTGCCGCTCATCCTTCTCACTGTAGCGCAGAAGATCGCGGTGAAGCTGTTTGATATGGTTCTCGGTGATGGGAATATCCTGCCAAGCTTGGAAAATCGTTTCCATGGCCTCTGCATAGCCAGCAACTTCCTGCTCGTCGCGTGTCTCGAATTTCTTGATTTCCAGCTTGCCAAGCAGGTGCTCAACCTCGCGGTCACTGAGCTTATTACCCTCAATGCGCGTTGAAGAGCCGATGCTTTCAATCGTGGCGATGCGGCGCAAGGCTTTCAACCGATCCGGTGCCAAAGTGCCAAGGGCACGCCAGGCACCCTTAAATTCGTCTATTTCAGATAGTAAGGCCAGCAATTCATGCGTGATTTGGATAGTTTCGGTTTTCATCATACCTGAATATATACCCGATTATGCTGGAATGTCCATCGGAATAGTTGCCGGATTATGCCGGATACGCCATCTAATATTTCGTACAAAATACTTTTTATTAGTCCCCCATTTTAACTATTGTTAAAATTTGTTATCAATTATTTCCAGCAGGTATGGTTATTGATATTGTTTGAATTTACCAATCAAATTTTCAACGTTCTTTTATTCTTAGGCGCATCTATTAGCGTTAACGTAGCTTTCTCCCCATCATACGTAATGGCTACATCTTTCCCAGCAACAGGTTTGCCATCAACAGCATTTAATTGATGCACAATATAATCCTTATTGACCTGCTGATAAAAAACAGCATTGTCTTTATCAACATGAATAATTTGTCCTTCATATTGTTTTTTATCACTCGGAGTTTTAGCTAAATAAATATTGTAGACACCCGGCTTGATACCATCGTCAACCTTCTTGATAGTGCCAATCGTTTCCCATTCATTATTATTTTGAGTTTGTAGAATCTTTTGTCCATTCATTACAATCATTCGTAGCTTTGGTGGTGTTGTCATTTCAAATTAGTTATAAGTAGGAGTGCTAGCAAGACCAAATTATCCCGCTTCCTGTTGTCCGGCGATCTCATCCAGGATTTTGATGAGATCGAAAGACTCTGATCTTTCCATGCCGTGCAAAAAGGCAATCAATTGCAGTGCGCCGCTCCCCTTGGCTGAGAAGCTGCCATCTTGCAGTGCTTTGATGGTGAACTGAACGATATTGGGGCAATTTCTGCCTTGCTCAAAATAATCACTAATCTTGGTTTTTAGTAACTCTTTATTATCGTTAGACAGATCGCGCATTAAATCCTGTGGCTTGCGTTTGTCTTTTTTAATCAGATTGTAAATAGAGTCCAGCAATGAAGGCGAGGTACCTTGTTTTTGATCGCTGTTACTACCAGGAGTGGCATTGGATCTGTCCCCAGTACTGGATACATGATCATCCGCAGAATTAGATGGGGGCGTTTTTTTAAGCTTTAAGAATTTACTGAATTGGTATACATCCAATCGTGATATTTCTTCTTGTGTACTGAGTGCCAGCCAAGTGATTACTTCATCCTTATTGGCTTTATACAGTCTCGTTAAATCATAGAGTGCTGTGACATCCGTGCAACGGCCTGTTCGATACACTTCTGCGAGTGGATCAGGTAGATCAAGTAATGCGGCGTGCATGGTGATATAAGGATTGGTTTTGCCAATGAGTCTGGCAATTTCAGACTTGGTTTTACCACCCGCCAGTTGTCGCCCAATAAAATCAGCAATCTCTCTGGAGGTTAAATCATCTCTTTGTAGATTCTCGATTACCTGATCGGCTTCACTGTAATCAGTATCAATGAATGCAGGAATCTTGGTTAACCCGGCATTGATGCTGGCACGATAGCGTCTTGCGCCATGATTAATGATATAGGTTCCCGGTTTATCCGGATTGGGGCGAACCGATATCGGTGATTTCACTCCGCGTAATTTAATCGTCTCCGTTAATTCTCGTAACGTTTCCTGATTAAACTCCTTCCTGGGTTGATGAATATCTTCGCTGATCAGCGTGATGTCAATTTCTGTCGCGCCGATAGGCGCAACAAGCCCTTTTTTATTATCCTTTTTTCTTCCTGTCATTTTAATCGTGGGCTTGGCTGATGTTCGTTATACTGGGCAAAAATATTTATTTGGATAAAATAATTCTACCATTTTATGATTAGAAAGATAGAAACTATGGATGCAGTCATCGACAAATAATACCGCATACGTTTTCAGATTCTCTCGATTTTCCATCAGTTATTTATCTTCCTCTATTCATGGCATTCTAAGGTAACTATTAATATTAAGTATACTTATACAAATCAAAGATGTAGTTAATTATTAGTTTGATTTCTATTTTAAGCCTATTATTAAAAATTAGCCATGGAATAAGTATATAACGAAACTATTATTTCGCCCTCCATTGAATTAATGAATTTGTGTTTTTATTTTGGATTAAAATAGCAGCAATACACCTGCAAAACAATGGTGCTGATTAGTTAAGCTGCTTAAACCCTAAAAATGGCAGGGCTATTATATGTACAATTTAATCTTAATCACAAATATTTTGCGTATCCTTGACGAGAAGGATATGACTAAATCAGAATTGGCAGAAAAGGCGGGGGTCTCCATCTCTTTCTTTACCGATCTGACCAATGACAAAGCCAATCCATCACTCAGAATTATAGAAGCGGTCGCAGAAGCATTGGAAACTCCACTGCCGATGCTATTGGATAGTTCGGATATGAGCACGGCTGATCTTGAAGCATTAACCAATCGAAAGCTAAAACATTTGCCTAAAGGTTTTGTCTGGAAAGGGGGTGTCTTGAGTGAATTTGAAGCGTATCAAGTTGAGCAATGGGATAAAAAGAACAGAGCATTTTTATTAAAGAATAAAAGTAAGAAATAAAAAAGTAATAACAATCAGTAAAGAAAAGTATTGCAAAAAATATAATTACGTTATATTGTAATGTCGTGTGTAAGTTGTTGGAGTATTCGCATGACATCGCAAGATCAATTACCTCACATCACAACCGTTAAAGATCGCGCAAAGAGCAAGCTGGAGCGCGATGCACGGGAAATACTATCCGCACTGCAAGATCCTGAGACGGTTGAAATCATGGTCAACGCCGATGGCCGTATCTGGCAAGAGAAGCTGGGCCAGAAGATTCAACATATCGGAAATATCCAGGCTGCCCAAGTTGAAGCCGTTATCAAAACGGTTGCAGGTTTCCACGGTAAGGAAGTCAATCGATTCAATCCGATGATCGAAGGTGAATTCCCGCTCGATAATTCACGCTTTGCCGGTCAACTACCTCCCATTGTTTCATCCCCCACATTTGCCATCCGCAAAAAAGCCATCAAAATCTTTACGCTTGAGCAATATGTGGAAGCCGGGGTGTTGACGCCCAGACACTCTGATGTCATCAAAGAGGCTGTGCGCAATCACCGCAACATTCTAGTCATTGGTGGCACCGGATCAGGAAAAACCACTTTGATTAACGCCATCATCAATGAAATGGTTCGCAGTGTAAGTATTACGACGATTCAGTTGCAGTTAATTTGAGTAGGAAACACCTTTAATCGTAAGTACGATCCAAGTAACTGCAACCTATTGATCCGGCCATTAAAAAGATTTATTAGAATCTCCGTATTCCGGACTTATTTGCTATGAAAAATCGAACTGTTTAATGACCGACTCTATAATACTGCGAAGCTGTATGAGGTATTCACTGTCATCCAAACCTCCTAGATTGTTAGCGTGATCGCCAAATATCTCAAAAATGGAGGCTCATGATCGTTTTTCTGTAGTTTCCTCTACCTAACAAAATTCAAACTAGAAAATGTGATTCCGCAGATTATATTATTTTGGTTCTATCAATTCACACGCCATTTTTAATAAGTCTAATTGTCAATATCATATTGAAAGTAGGGCAAATATCCTATTGAGTGGATTTTAAGCCTAGTTATAATGGCTGACCTTTCTCACTGAGTCAGAATGGAATTTCTACTACAAATGAACTGTTTTCCTTGTCGGAGTTAGGAGTCATCAGCTTCAATTTAAATGCCACTACTCAGAACGTCAATTTGGGTAATGGTAATGTGCAAACCGCTGCTGCGGCGCATTTGACGGTGGATGGCACCGGCCAAACCGGCAATTTGGATCTGGCTAACAATCCGTTCTATCGGGAATTCGTGGATACCATCCCGCTTACGGAACAAGCGCTTAATTTACCGGATAACAAAGGCTCAGGATGGGTGCGGGATTTGCGCGAAGCGGCTAGCTTGTCCCTTATTTTGGTAAGTCAAAGTTTTGTAAAAATTCAGCAAGGAATTTTGCAATGATAATGAAAACACCACTAGGATCAAAAATAGGTTTTTTTCTGTGCGTAACATTTTCTTTGAATGGGTGCGGAATAAATTCTGATAGGGAATCAATTATCGACATAAGTCATATCAGAAATATGAAACTTGAGAGCTTAGTGAAATTAAGTGATATTTCCAAACAAGATTGGAGTTTGGTTTGTGTTGTAACGGCTTACCCAGGGAGCTTAGCCACCATAGAACAAGATGGGGACAAACGTATAGAAAGAATCGAAAGTAAAGCTATAGATTTAGACTTAGCATATAAAGAAGGGTATTGGCATTTAATGTTTGAGCGAGAAGGGGAAGTAATTGTTAATTCTTTTAAGAGATCAAACGAAATAGATGTAAAAAATACGAAATTTACTACCGACCGAATGAAAATATTCAGTCACCAACATTTTAAGCCTAGTAAATGTGTTGAGAAGCCCCGAGCGTATTTCTATAAATTTAAAGAATCAGAAGCGAATAATCCCAACTTTATAGTATTAGGAGAATTGCAAAAATGAGCACACTCAATACAGTATTTAAGCAATATGAGCAAGAGGCTTATGCGTCTTATGAAAGAATCAGTTGAATAACGCTTGATAAAAATACGGATGGAACTTTTAAGCCTCAAGGCGTTAATGATGCTCTGGATGCTTATCGACATGCCTATGTCAGTGCGGTAATGACGCGTGATTATAATAAGATTGTTGCACATGTGGCAGGAACCGCGCACGAAGTCAGGGGAGAATTATTTGGAGGGCAACCTGCTGGTGAGCGAAACATGGATTTATGGAATAACTCCAAAGGACGGGATATTGGCAGTGCTGAGCCTTCAAGAACGGCGATCGCACAAAAAGTATATGACGCTCTCCAAAATGGCGAACTGATTACTGAGCCGATTACAGATACACGAAAATCCTCTGAGTTATACGCAGAATATCGTGGCGTCAATACACTATTAAGTGCAATCAACAATCTCTTCCTGCAATTCAAAAGCTGGACCCCACCGCGCACCGATCCCTTAGTACTCGACTTGGATAATGATGGGATTGAAACCATCGGTATCGGTGGCACAGTGGTAATGTTCGATCACAATGCCGATGGCATTAGAACCGGAACCGGCTGGGTTAAAAGCGATGATGGTTTTCTGGTGCTGGATCGTAATGACAATGGCACGATCGATTCAGGTCGCGAGTTATTTGGTGTCGATACCATGAAATCCAATGGTGCGCTCGCTACTAATGGATTTGAGGCATTGTCTGAGCTGGATTCCAATGGTGACCAGGTATTTGATCAAAATGATGCGGAATTTGCGCATGTACAGGTTTGGCGTGATTTTAATCAGAATGGAATTTCCACTGCAAATGAACTATTTTCCTTGTCGGAACTCGGGATCGTCAGTTTTAATTTAAATGCCACCACTCAGAACGTCAATCTGGGCAATGGTAATGTACAAACCGCTGCTGCAGCGCATCTGACGGTGGATGGTGCCGGGCAAACCGGTAATCTGGATCTGGCTAACAATCCGTTCTATCGGGAATTCGTGGATACCATCCCGCTTACGGAACAAGCGCTTAATTTGCCGGATAACAAAGGATCAGGATGGGTACGGGATTTGCGCGAAGTGGTTAGCTTATCCCCTGCGGTTGCCAATGTTTTAACGAGTTACGTCGGTCAATCGAATTATGTAGACCAAAAAGCGCTACTGGATGACTTGATGATGGCTTGGGCAAACACCTCGACGATGAAGAACAGTGTCGAACAAGCAGCCGATCAAGGTTATTTCTTAATTTATTTAAAACCCAATCAATCCTGGTCGGAACACGATACGCACATGGGTTATTGGAATACGACGAACACTGCTGTTTTAGATGCGTTGAATCCTACCACGCGTGCAGCCTACGAAACATTACAACAGAACCAGCAAGAACTGGTGGGTATGATCAGCGTGCTAGAGCGCTTTAACGGAACCCCGTTGGTAACAGTCGGCACGGATCGGGTAACGCTGGGGAATGAATCTCAGACAATAGTAAGCTCGATTCCAGATGTCGCAAATTCAGAAAGAGTTTTTGTATCGCTCTCCACTCAGCAAATTGAGTTTATGCAGCAAAGCTATGAGACGCTAAAAGAATCCGTTTATGGCAGCTTGGTGTTGCAGACGCGACTTGCGCCGTATTTAAACGAAGTGGTGTTGGATGCGAATGAATCCGGGCAAGTGTTTGTGAATTTCTCCGTGCTCAATACGGTACTTGACAATCAAAAGATCGCAAATCCTGCTGCTGCATTAGCCGATCTGATCGAATTGAATAAATACGCAGGTACTGTATTGCAGGAAAATAGCTGGACTGGCCTGGATATGCTCCGCAGCTGGATTGATCAGAACGCTGCAGGCACACAAACGCAGAGCATCCTGCAAGATTTGGGCGTGAGTATCATTGAACGCGGCGCTTCTCCCGATGACATCGTATTTAGCAGTGCAAACAATACCAATATCAGTGGATTAGCTAGCAACGATGTTCTTTATGGCGGAGGCGGTCGTGACTGGTTGACGGGTGGTGATGGTGATGATGTTTTGCGTGGTGATGGCATTTATGCATTGGATGCGATCGAGTTCAACGACGGCACCCTTTGGAAGGGTGCAATGATCAAACAGATGGTCATACAAAGTACAGCAATACAGAAGCAATGAAGTAGTCGGTACAGTGTATCGATTAATGCTGACAATTAACCCCTCAACACAGGAGAGGATCTTGCTGAATCACCTCAAACAATATTTTGTGCTCTGGTTTGTTTTTATCGTCACGATCATTTGGCTGGTCAACACGTTTATCCTGGATGATCACGTTGAACGCCACGAACTGCCGGACGATTCGGTAATCGTGATAGTAGGACAAGAAAATAAACACCGCTTCAAAGTGCCGGTGGATTATTTGTACGATCTTATGATCATGAAAGAGTCTTCAGCAAAGCAATTCGGTGTATCAAATACGAAGTTCAAGAAAGCTTATCGAGGTGGTGATTATTTTTTTGTTTACGCCACCTATCCCGACATGAAGCCGGTGGATCGTTCGAATGACAAACCAGGATACGGCAATAAACTCACAATCAGCATCGGCGTAGACAACGGACCATCACCACTAGATGGTAAAAAGTATGGTCGTAGTTATCTTTCGTATCAAAAAGATCCAGGTGGTGGCATTGTTCCAGAAGGTTTTGGAAGTAATGATGTTGTTAAATTTGAAGATAGTGCAGGAGATGTTGACAGATATTTTTATCAAGAAGGGGTTTTCTTTATGCGCTGCGATAAAAAAGAAGCCGCCGAAGATTATTTTCCATCGTGTCAGATGTATTCAAGTTATAAAAACTTAGAGTTGTACGTGGCTTTTTCAAAGCAGTACAGAGCTGAATTTCTCAGGATTGAAAGCCTTGTTCAAGAACTATTTGCATCATTTGAAAATAACTAAAGGAGTGTTGTAAACCATGCTGAACCATGATCTGACACAAACGGATATACAAGTAATGAGAGACCTGAATAATCAAGGACGCACGGGCGAAGCGTGGCAAGTACTATCTTTTCGGGGGGATCGCTACGCTGACAATGCAGCGGCGGTTACCGGAGTGCCAAGTGCCGGCACGGCAGGTCATGAAATGAATACATTTGTTCGCATGCATTGGTATCAAGTCGCTGGAAAAGAAGCGTATGAAACTAAATTTGCTGAAGTTGCAAAAATACATCTTAATAATTACCTAAATATAATCTCAGAGAACTTGAACAACGGAAATTCCACCTGGCCCAACACACGGCAAATTGAAGAAAGTTACAGGGATGCTGTTGTTGTTAAAAATGGGTTATCTCCTCAAATAGCCATTGATGGCGTCATAACGCGGGTAATCGGGCAAGTTCCAGTACTCAACAAACTGGATTGGCATTTTTGGCTTGGCATCGAGCAATCGCGGGTTGTATCTTCATCGGTATTCAATGACATACCGACAGAACAGGCAATAGCACGGTTGATCACGACCCTGTCTTTAACCCTGCATGCGCTATCACCTGTGGGTTTAGAAGGTTCTTTTCCTTTACTCAACACCCTTTTCCTTCAATTCAAAAGCTGGCTCCCGCCGCGCACCGATCCATTAGTACTTGACCTGGACAATGACGGCATCGAAACCATCGGTATCGGTGGCACAGTGGTAATGTTCGATCACAATGCCGATGGCATTAGAACCGGAACCGGCTGGGTTAAAAGCGATGATGGTTTTCTGGTGCTGGATCGTAATGACAATGGCACGATCGATTCAGGTCGCGAGTTATTTGGTGTCGATACCATGAAATCCAATGGTGCGCTCGCTACTAATGGATTTGAGGCATTGTCTGAGCTGGATTCCAATGGTGACCAGGTATTTGATCAAAATGATGCGGAATTTGCCCATGTGCAAGTTTGGCGTGATTTTAACCAGAATGGAATTTCCACCGCGAATGAGCTGTTCTCCTTGCCGGAATTGGGAATCGTCAGTTTTAATTTAAATGCCACCACTCAGAACGTTAATCTGGGCAATGGTAATGTGCAAAACGCTTCTGCGGCGCATCTGACAGTGGATGGCACCGGCCAAACCGACAATTTGGATCTGGCTAACAATCCGTTCTATCGGGAATTCGTGGATACCATCCCGCTTACGGAACAAGCGCTTAATTTACCGGATAACAAAGGCTCCGGCTGGGTGCGGGATCACCACTCGGAAAAGCTCGCTGCTGCAGCTTGATTAAGAAAATTTAACCCTTCCAACAACCGAAGAAATAACGATGGGATTTGTGAATGAGAAATTAGCGAACGGTGAATGTCAAGTGATTGATTATAAATTTGATATTTTTCTGGAATGTACGGATGGAGGAGGACCTGAGGGTGATCCTGAAAAATTTAACCTGGTTTTTGAAGGGGGAAGTGTCAATTATTGGAGTAATTGACATGAAAATCATCAAAGTCTTGTTGAGCATATTGATTGTTCTAACCGCTCTTTCTTTTCCTATTGATTATCTCAGACAAAGTCCGCTAGTGAGGGAAATCGCACAATTAGAGGCCCCCGTTAGATTTCTAGATGAAGTTAGGTTTGATGCGTTGGCAGAGAAGTATATACCATTGGGCATCGAGAAAGAACAAGCTATTCGTCAGCTTGAATCCTATGGTTTCAATATTATTAGAAGCGATATAGTTCCTCGATTATTAAAATGTGAACAGTGTGACAAAGAATATATTTTTGCAAGTTATCAATTTAAAAATATATACATTATTCCATCATATTTGGTATCGATTCAAATAGGCTTCCAAAATGGACGGGTCAACATAATAGCGGCTGTATTATTTCATAGTCATGATTTTATCCTTTAATTTCAAATATCATAGGTCTCTAAATGGAAAAAATTGAAGTTGTTTATCGCGAACTTTCTCCTGGTTTGAATGTTTATCACCAGTTTATTTTGTATACAAATTCGGCTGGTGCGCAATACGCTGCGAGTGGTTGGCCGGAAACTAAACTAAGTGGAGGTAATGGTATGGGTACTGGCAAGATTACAACTACTCAAGGGCTATATGAGGCTCTAGACTAGCAGAAACAATCTGTTAGTCTAGAAAGATGTTAAGAAATAGCAAATTAAGTGATTATTCTGCTAAAAAAATAATTCAATGCTTTTGCATTGATATACCAGCCAGCAAAACAGCACTGCTATTGGGTAAAAATCGTAACACGATTAATCGCTGGTATGGCATATTCAGGCAAGTAATTTGCCGCCATCAGACTGCCCTTAAAGACAAGTTGTTAGGCAGAGTGGAAGTTGATGAAAGCTATTTTGGTGCGAAACGGCATCGTGGTTATCACGGCAAACTCAAACGCGGTCGCGGTACATTAAAACAACCTGTGTTCGGAGTGTTTGAGCGAGATGGCAGGGTATACACCGAAATAGTACCGGACTGTAAACGCTTGACCTTACAAGCGGTAATACTGGGTAAAGTGTCGATTGAAAGTGTCATTTATAGTGATGGCTGGCGTGGCTATAATGGTTTGGTAGATGTGGGATACTCCAAGCATTTTCGAGTATCGCATGGTGACAATGAATTTGCCCGTGATGGGCATTGCCACATTAACGGTATTGAATCGTTTTGGAGTTTTACCAAGCAACGATTGGCAAAGTTTAACGGCGTATCAGTTAACTTTGAGCTGCATTTGAAAGAATCTGAATGGCGCTGGAAAAAACAACCTGATGAACTTGCTAGTGAACTATGGCAACTCGTTAGATATTATTAACCTCTGATAGTCTAGAGCCTAATTATTTTTATGCCGCACATGAGCGAAAACTGATTCACTCGTTTATCGAATCGTCGAGATGCTGCTACAACAAAGCCCCGAATTTGAGGCACTGCCGAAGAAAGAAATAAGCTGTAGCAATTCAGAGCCGATGCAAGCGATGGTCTCGCTGTAGCCATGGATTTCCAGCGTTTGTCGGTGGATTGATTCAGGGTGTGTTTCAGGCGACTGTGACAGTCTATATCGATCGGATGAAGGCTTATGACGATCTTGTGGGCAAATGCTGCAAGGATGATTGATCAGTTTTTCTCAGGATCAGTTTCACCGATGCTAGCGTACGCGACTATCTTGCTTTACATCCATTGAAGACAAAATCGAATTGCGCCCTGGTGACTGTGTTTTTACGTTGAAACAGCTTAGCTTGTTGAAAGCACTTAATGCTGTGGCACTTTCCAGGAAGCTGACGCCAGCGCATGGCAGCTGAGCACTAGCAGCTCCTGATCGGCATGATTCTGATGGGTATCAGAGGCGGTGTTTGCAACACCGTCAGTGCTATAAGGAGTGAGCCTAATTTTCTTGAAAACTGTTGGTTCGTTGGTGATGTCGACAGCTAATTGCCTCTGTCGTGCGGGCGCTTCCATGCAGTATCTGCCCCATAAATCACCCCTCCGTATCTGGTTGTACATTACTCCAGGATACTGGGGGACTAAACAGCTACAAAAATTGATTTCGCAGTTTATATTATTTTGGTTCTATCAATCCATACGCCAATATTAATAGGTTATATTGTCAATATCTTATTGAAAATATGACAAATATCCTATTGCTGGAATTTTATACCTAGATACAATGCCTGATCTTTCCTACTGAGAGTGATAAAAGATACAGGAAAAGTGATCAATGTTACCAATAATTTTTATGAAGATGGTGGTGGCATTTATGCATTGGATACGATCGGGATTAGAATTTTTAAAAGGAGAACCCATACATGTTTGGTTCATGGCTTTCAGATGCACTTTTTATTGCAATCATTTTTATCGCGTACATAAATAAATTTTTCTATGAAGGATGGAATTCTACTCAAGAAGAATGGCATTTTTATCAGAAAATTTGGGAGAAGCATAGCAATGGAGGTTTTTTATGATTGATTATCCATGGAATTATCTTTTATTTATATTTGCTTTTTTGGTTGCATACATTGATAAATTCTTTTTCATGAAAGACGGAATCATACTCAGTATGGATGGAATCTTTCCTAAAAAAATTGGTAACAGAGTGGAAGATAGTAAATGGGCGCGGATACTTTCCAATATTTCTTCTGCAGCTGCTGTAATTTTTGTTATTGACATGTTCATTAAATTTCTTCAGCAAGAAGCGGATAAGATTCAACAACAAATAGGAAACCTACAATGACCCAAAGAATGCTAACAAATCAGGAAATCACAGAAATAGCAGGAACAGTTGTATCAAAAATTGAAGAAACAGGTTCTGTATTTAATGCGATGAATGACTTGACTGTCGGTGGTGCTCCAAAAGTCACATTGACCACGATGTCGGCAGTAACTACATTAATTTCTCTGATACCTGCGGCTACTAATAATTTACCTATTGCCATGCCATTAGCTAAAGTCGCTCAAGCTTTTGCTGCCGGTGCAGTTGGGCAAGAAGCAGCGGATGGTACTTATACTTGGAAGGATGTTGCAGCCTTATCGACAGCAATTGCATCGACACTGGCAACAATTCCAGAGCCAACTGGGACTACCAAAATTGCGGCTGCAATTTTTAGTATTCTTGGTATGGGTATGCCTATACTCAATCAATTGGGGTATACGATCGGATCTAAATTTTATGATCTGACAAACTCACCCACTGCAATCAACAATCTCTATCTGCAATTCAAAAGCTGGACCCCGCCGCGCACCGATCCCTTAGTACTCGATTTGGACAATGACGGTATCGAAACCATCGGTATTGGTGGTACGGTAGTCGTGTTCGATCACAATGCCGATGGTATTAAAACCGGTACCGGCTGGGTTAAAAGCGATGATGGTTTTCTGGTGCTGGATCGTAATGACAATGGCACGATCGACTCAGGCCGAGAGTTGTTTGGTGTTGATACCATGAAATCCAATGGCGCGCTCGCTACTAATGGTTTTGAAGCATTGTCTGAGCTGGATTCCAATGGCGACCATGTGTTTGATCAAAATGATGTGGAATTTGCCCATGTGCAAGTTTGGCGTGATTTTAACC
>NZ_JAKFWH010000046.1 GCF_021731985.1 Nitrosomonas sp. | reverse complement strand
CATACTTCGCTATCTTCAAGAGCAATCGCATCACAAGTGTGTGTGTCTGTGCTGATAGCGTCCAAACCCAGCAATTCTCCAGTCATATGAAAACCGGTAACTTGCTGCCGTCCATCTTGTTCAAGTACACAGGTTTTTAGAAATCCGCTACGAATAGCAAATAGTGATTGGAACTTTGCGCCTGTATGATGCAGATACCCGCCTCGCTGAATCTTGCGTTTATGACTTACTACATCACCTAGAACTTGAATTTCATCATCATTAAGGCCAACCGGCAAACATAGTTCGCGCAGACTACAAGAAGCACAGCTTGATCTTATGTGTGAGATATCGAGATGATTACGAAGTGGAGTATCGTGAAGCAAAGTATTTTCCGAATGTAGGGAATTACATTTTTAGAGAATTACATTTCAGTGTCTTGATTGATCTGAATCAAAATTAATATTTTTGATTCAATTACAATTTTACCGATTTTATTTAAAAGTAGGTATTCTTTTTTGACATTGCGTTATGAATAGATGTGTGATTGAGCGGGGTGGTCGGCGCTTGATGTTATTTAATCCAATTTTCTTTAGGTTACATTCTTCACAAAGTGAGATCCCCAGTGCATCCATTGTTTTTTTCCGGCCTATCTTCTGATTCGCCTGAAATCAATTCAGATCTTATTCGCCGTTTTGGGGGCAATTATTCTGATTATCGTCTGTATCCGGGCACAGATTATTTTGTTGAAGCATTTGATGCGCATACCTATTCATCTTGGTTGAGTAATCGCAAACCGGGACACTTTCGTCGTCCCTTATCGTTATATGTGCATATTCCATTTTGCACTTCTTTATGTTTTTATTGCCATTTTAATCAGATCATTCCCGATGATGATGACATAAAAATATATCTTGATTACTTGGTACGCGAAATTAGACTTCAAGGACAATTTCTCAAAGACGACCCAAAAGTTGAGCAATTATATTTTGGAGGAGGAACCCCAACCTTCCTGAGTGATACTCAGTTAAGTGACATTATGAAAGAAATCCGCCAAAATTTTAATTTGGTAGAAGAGGGAGAATATTGCATAGAGATTGATTCACGGCAAATTACGCCTGCTTCTCTTCAGTCATTGAATGAAATGGGATTTAATTGCACGATTATTGGTGTTCAGGACTTTGATCATCAGGTGCAGCAATCCATACAGCGCTTACAAACAGAAGATACTACGTTGCGTGCCATAGGTAACGCGCAACATGCCGGTTTTAAAACGGTCAGAATTGAATTGATTTACGGATTACCGAAACAAACTGTAAAGAAGTTTGAATACACCTTGGGAAGAATCATTTCTGCGAGCCCAAATCAAATAAATTTATTGAATTATCTGCACTTACCGGAAAAATTCAAGCCCCAGCGAAACATCAAACAAGAAGATTTACCCGATACAGAAACCCGGCTTGAGATGCTGTTGTTTGCAATTGCTCGATTAACAGATGCCGGTTATAGCCATATTGGCATGAATCTTTTTGCCAAGCGCGACGACCAATTGATCATAGCGCAGCGGCAAGGCAGGCTTCACTATAGCTTGCAAGGTTATTCGGTTTATCCTGATTGTGATCGAATTGCATTAGGTATATCTGGAGTTGGGCGCATTGGTCCAACCTTAAATCAGAATCATTATGATCTTCTGCAATACTATGACAAACTGGATCGAAATATCCTACCCATTTTACGGGGCATTGAATTAAGTGCCGATGATCTGATACGGCGTTCCGTGATGCAAGCACTGATTTGTCATTCAGTACTCTCATTTGAATCAGTAGAAACTTATTTTCCAATTGAATTCAAACACTATTTTGCAACAGAGTTATCAGAGCTTTTATTGTATGAGCAAGCTGGTTTGGTAACGTTAGATGATGACGAGATTGTCGTGACAGCTATGGGGCAGCTACTACTGAGCGGTATTTGCGGAGTTTTTGATAAATATTTACGTGTTAATCAGCAGCGCAGAAATAACTCGATGCTCCTATGAATTTATTTTGCCTGGGCGATCCGCTGGGATTCCCAGGCAAAATAAATTATTTGACTTCGCTGTTGGTTAAAACATATTCAGCTAAACGATCTGCAGCCTCGCCCTGAATATTCTTGAATGCGGGCATTCTCATACTTCCCGATTGAAATTTCTTGATAATCGCATCTTTATTGGCAATTTTCTCACTGAGTATCATGGCAACGTTTGCACTTAAAGGTTTATGGCATTCGGTACAAGCCGTGCTAAAGATCTGTTCACCAGATGCACCAGCGGGCGGACTATAGTCTTTACTAGCGCCACAACCGGCTAATATAAGCAGCGCCGATATTGTTAATGCAAAATTTAATTTTTTCATTTTCTAACTCCAGTTCATTTTAGTTCAAATAATATCGAGAATGATCTCGACCCAAGATCTATATATAAATTGTTATTTAAGGGCACTTCTAAAAATCCAAATTTCGTCACAATACTTTGTTACTTACAAAAAATGTTTCCTTACATATCAAACATATGCTGCGTAACCATTTTTTGCTCGTGCCTCGTGTTGTTTAGAACTTTGAATTTTTAGAAGCGCCCTCAAGAAATATTAACCAAGCTTTACAATTTAGCTGACCTAACATACCTACTAATGTGACAACTTGTCAAACAAATGTTTTTTAAAATCTATTAATCAGTACGGATTGATTTCTTATATTCTTCACCTATAAGAGACGCTCGGTATTGTTCCTAAATTCAAAAAAATCGCAACTACTGTAAAGAATGAATAGCCTTCAATATCACGGGATTTTTAGCTAAAAAAACAACACTGGCTGTTATTTCTTTGATGCCGTTCTTTTTCTTTACAATTTCTTAACATTTGGCATGCTAGTGTGCGCGCTGACGCAATAAAAATATGATCAGAATTTCTTAATTCTTAACTTAGGTTCTTAAATCTTAATTAGAATTAGCTGTAATAACACCACTCATGATAGTTGTTTTTCTTGACACTTTCTTGACAATTACTATGCTAATGTGCGCGACAGCGTAATAAGAACGATATCGATTTATTAGTGAAAGAATGGCGTGTTTTTTGAAAAGATAGAGTAAGCAGCTACTAACAATCAATACTAACGTGAGTTGATGCATACTGTATTCAGAATACATTTACTAACTGTTTTACGGAATCAAATTAATTTGAAAAGGAGATTGCATGTTTAAGAAAATAAACAAATTTATTACATTGGCAGCGCTTGGTTTGGCTTTTAGTAATCCAGCTGTTGCAGACAATACCGTAGAAGATTTTCAAGTATGGGGAAATGCGACAGCACTGGGTAATTTTGGTTTCATAAATCCTCAGAATCCTGACTTGAAAAAATTCAGATGGTGGATGGAAGGGCAGGGACGTTTTGGTAATGACGCCACTCAATTCACGCAATCCCTTATCCGTCCCGGTCTGGGTTATGCGGTAACTGATAAGGTAGTTGTATGGGCAGGTTATGCATGGGCACCAACAGCTGAACCGCTAGCGGCGCGTCCATTTAATGAGCACCGGATTTGGCAACAAGTGACTTGGGCTGATAATTTTTCATTCGGCAGGTTGTCGACACGAAGCCGTTTTGAGCAACGATTCTTCGACCATAATGCGCCCATTGCTGGTAATGATGATGTAGGTCATCGATTCCGCCAATTAGTTAAACTAGCGGTTCCAATGCCGTCAATAGACCCGAACCTTAGTTTTATCGTTCAAAGTGAATTGTTTATCGCCATGAATACCGTTGATAATCCTGCTTTTATTTCCCGTGGCTACGATCAGAACCGTGCCTTTGTTGGACTGGGTTATAAAGTCAATCAGTTTGCTACCGTTGAAGTGGGTTACATGAACCAATTCATCAACAGACCGCATAGCGCTCGTGCTGATCAAATGATGCATAATTTTGTAGCTAATTTGTTCCTGAATTTCTAATCAAATAATTTGGCCATAGTATTTTTGTGGCATGTCATTCAATGTTTCTTAGAGCCGATTAACTTTATAAACTTTAGAAAGTTAATCGGCCAAAATTTTTCCACACGCCTTGTTACCTGAGCAGTTGGTTCTCAACTGACTTCTCGCTTTCTTATTTCTACTCCTTTCATTGAATCCAGCCAAACTCAAGAAATAGTAATATTTCTTACCATTTTCTATTACTATACTGCTCCCTTCTGATCACAAATTAATACATGCACGATTTTAAGCCCGGTCAGCGTTGGATTTGTGATGCTGATTTGCAATTGGGTCTTGGTACTGTTCAAACTGTTGAACACCGGATTGTCAGTATCAGCTTTAAGGCAGCGGGCGAAACCCGCTCCTACGCCAAGCTTTCTGCACCGCTGACGCGTGTTATTTTCAAAGCAGGCGATAGCATCAGCAGTCATGACGGTATTGCATTGAAGGTTATTCATGTCAATGAGCATGATGGTTTAATTGTCTACTTGGGCGAGCGCGAAGGGGGCGGTCGAATTGAACTGGCCGAAGCACAGTTAGCGCATCACCTGCAACTGAATCGCCCATCGGAACGTTTGTTTGCGGGTCAATTTGATCGAGACAAATGGTTTCGCATTCGCTATCAAACGCTGCTGATTCGCAACCGGCTGGCGCAAGCGCCGCTGTATGGATTGGTGGGCACCCGCACCAGCCTGATTCCGCACCAACTATATATCGCCCACGAGGTGGGCCGTCGCTTTGCGCCGCGCGTGTTGCTGGCCGACGAAGTCGGACTGGGAAAAACCATTGAGGCCGGTCTGATTTTGCACCAGCAATTGCTGACCGAGCGTGCCAAGCGCGTGCTCATCGTGGTGCCGGAAACCTTGATTCACCAATGGCTGGTAGAAATGTTGCGGCGTTTCAATCTGCAATTCAGTATTTTTGACGAAGCGCGCTGTTTGTCGCTGGAAGAAAGCGACGAAGACGAAGAAGGTGGAGAAGTCGAGCAAGGCGAAAATCCGTTTCAAAGCGAGCAATTGGTGCTGTGCAGCCTGCATTTTCTGCGGCAAAATCCGAAGCGCTTTCAGCAAGCGCTGGAAGGCCATTGGGATTTGCTGGTGGTCGACGAAGCGCATCATTTGCACTGGTCGCCGCAAGCCGCTAGCCCGCAATACACCATAATCGAGCAACTGGCAATGCGCACCCGCGGCGTGCTGCTATTGACCGCGACCCCGGAACAATTGGGTAAAGCCAGCCACTACGCCCGGCTGCGTCTGCTCGACCCGCACCGTTTCAGCAGTTTCTCCGAGTTTATCACCGAGGAACAATCCTACGAACCGATCGCAAAAGCGGTAGAAGCCTTGCTCGAAGGCCAGACATTAAACGATGACACGCGTCAGCTCATCGCGGACGTGCTCGACCCAACCCAAGCGCAAGCATTGCTGGCGGAGCTGCAAAACCAGCAAGCCCGGATTAAGCTGGCGGAATTATTGCTCGACCGGCACGGCACCGGGCGCATCCTGTTCCGCAACACCCGTGCGGCGGTCAAAGGGTTTCCCGAACGCAAGCTGGTGGCCAGTCCGCTGCCGTTACCGGCGGAATACCTGCCAAGCCTGGTGACGTTTGAAACCACGCCGTTATCCAAGCCGCAATTGCTGCTATGTCCGGAACTGATCTACCAAGTCCGATGCGAAGAGGATCAACCGTACTGGACCGAAATCGACCCGCGCGTGAATTGGCTGATTGCCACGCTCAAGCGAGTGAAACCGGAAAAAGTGCTGGTCATCGCCGCCAATGCCCAAACCGCGCGCGATCTGGCGCAAGCGATGAAACAATCGACCGGGCAATTTATCCCGGTATTCCACGAAAGCATGAGTTTGATTGAGCGCGACCGCGCCGCAGCGTTCTTTGCCGACAAGGAAACCGGCGGCCAGGTACTGATCTGCTCGGAAATCGGCAGCGAAGGCCGCAATTTCCAGTTTGCGCATCATCTGGTGCTGTTCGATCTGCCGCTCAATCCCGATTTGCTGGAACAGCGCATTGGCCGCCTGGATCGAATCGGTCAGACGGAAACCATCCAAATCCATGTGCCCTATCTGGAAAACAGCGCGCTGGCGGTAATGTTCCATTGGTATCATGAAGGCTTGAATGCGTTCGAAAAAACCTGCCCAGCCGGTCAAACCGTGTTTGTAAAAGTGGAAGACCCGCTCATCGCCGCGCTGCATCAACGCCAAACCCAGGCGGAAGCGCTGACCGGATTGATCGGCGTTACCCAAACGGCGCACCAGGCATTGAACGAAGCGCTCGAGCGCGGGCGCGATAAGTTGCTCGAATACAACTCGTTCCGGCCCAGCGCGGCGGAACAGCTCGCGCAAGCCGCGCTCACGCAGGATGATGATTCAATGCTGCCGGAATATATGGAAACGGTATTCGATTGCTGCGGCGTGCATATCGAAGACCACCGCGCCGGTAGTTTTCTGATCGAACCGAGCGAACACATGAGCATGCCGTTTCCCGGCTTGATGGACGAAGGCTCGGTCATCACCTATTCACGCGATGTCGCACTGGCCAATGAGGATATGCACTTCCTGACATGGGAACACCCGATGGTCACGCACGCGATGGAACGGATTTTGGGCCACGAAAGCGGTAACGCCGTAGTGGTGGCGCTGAAACACAAACAAGTACAACCCGGCACCTTGCTGCTGGAAACCCTGTTCGTGCTCGAAGCAAGCGGGCACAACATACAGCAAAGCAACCGCTACCTACCGCCCGCGGTAATCCACATTTTATTGGATGAACAAGGCAACGGCGCTCATCCGCACCTCGACCACAATGCGATCAATCAGCACCTGCAACCGGTCGCGACCGGCATCGCCAAGCAAGTGATCCAACTCAAAGAAGACGCGATCCGCGAATTACTGACCGCGAGCGAGCAACAAGCCAGCGCGCAAGCGCCGCAACTCATCGCCGAAGCGGAAGCCCGCATCCAGCAAACCTTCACCCCGGAAATCGAACGCCTCAAAGCCTTGCAACAAGTCAACCCGAACGTGCGCGACGAAGAAATTCAATTTTTTGAACAACAACTGCAGCAACTGACCGGCGCACTGAAATCCAGCAATCTGCGGCTCGATGCCGTGCGGGTGATCGTGGCGACGTAAATTCATCAGAAATTGGCAATGCAAAAAAAGCCACATCAAAAACGGGATTCCCGCTTTCGCGGGAATGACGAGAGGGCCGGTAATGTCGGCGAGAAGGCGGCATGATGGCTCCGGCTGTGTATTTGCTGGCCAGTCAAAGAAACGGGACGCTCTACATTGGTGTGACATCGAACCTGATCCAGCGCATTTGGCAGCATCGCGAAGGTTTGGCGGAAGGTTTTACCAAAAAATACCGGGTAAAAACCCTGGTCTGGTATGAACAGCACGCTACGATGGAAAGCGCCATTGCCCGGGAAAAGGCATTGAAAAAATGGAACCGCGCCTGGAAATTGAAACTGATTGAAGAAACCAATCCGCAGTGGCGGGATCTCTGGCCGGAAATAAATGGAGAGACGGAACCTTAAGGAAACTCTGAATAACTCATGTTTGTCATTCCGAACAAAGTGAGGAATCTTTGTGAGTCAACGTGATAGATTTCTCGCTACGCTCTAACAGGCCGTTGAAAAACTATCTGCGTTGCCGCTGCGGTGTTAAAAATAGGCTCAAAATGCTCATTTATTAAGCATAAACTGCGCTTTTTCGCCTATTTTTGCCTTGCATCGGCTGCCTCGAATACGTTTTTCAACAGCCTGCTAAATGACAGTTATTCAGAGTTTCGTTAACCTCTCCGTCCTTCTACTGCAACATTTCATCACCCTCCACCTCTACAACCCATCATCCACCGGCATCGCTACAACTCGTCATCTCCGCACACACATACCTCGTCATCCCCGCGAAGGCGGGGATCCAGAACCACCGAACGCGCTCCCGCGACTGGATTCCCGCCCCACGCCTTCGCGGGGGCTGGCACTGCGCGGGAATGACGAAAAGAAAATTGATGATGGGAATGACGGAGAGAAAAGTGGCTGCCTCAATCACTGGCAATTTCCAGTGGCGGCAGGCCGTTGACGATCTTCATCGTTTCCAGGCTGACCGTCACCACGCGCATAAACAATTCCAGTGGATAACGCGGATTACCCATCGTTTCAATCGCCCAGTCGTTGGCGTCGTTGACAATGCCGCTGTCTTTGTCAGTCTTCACGCATTGGCGCTCCACCACCCAATCCAGCGCGGGCTTGCCGTTCACGATGTAGTCGTAGGCTTCGGGCGGGATGCCGCTGACGGTGATGTGCGCGTTGTAGATCAGCCGGGTCAGATCTTTTTTGCCATCGGTTTTCGGCACTTTCATCTTTTCCACGCGCCAAAAACCCTCCCGCTCGTCATTCCCGCGCCCATCATCGTCATTCCCGCGCAGGCGGGAATCCAGCGGCTTGGGATCGCCAAGATTGAACACCTTCCCATCGGCGCCCAGCACCTTGGCGCCCTGGTATATCGGCACGGTTTCATAATTCAGGTGCAGCTCGGCCAGTTTACGCCCGGCTTGCGAGAAGGCCCAAAAACCGGCAGCGGTTTTCACGCGCGGGATGCGCGGCAGTTCCTTGCTCAGATTGTCGGCGTAGCGTTCGCGGTAATCCTTTGAGTGCAGCAGGCCATAGACGTAATAGAACACATCCTCCTTGCTGATGGTTTCACCCGGATAGGCGGATTGGAAATGCGCCAGCCCTTCGTCGGTGATGGCATCGCGGCGCACATAGCCGTCATTCCCACGCATATACCCGTCATCCCCTCGCACATCCCCGTCATTCCCGCGCCCATCATCGTCATTCCCGCGCAGTGCCAGCCCCCGCGAAGGCGTGGGGCGGGAATCCAGCGGTTTTGCTTCGCCCCAGTCCAGCAAGGATTGGGTTCCCGCCTGCGCGGGAACGACGGGATCGTAGAGGTAGAGCGGGAAGCATTGCGCGCCGCCATCAATTTGCAATTCTGGCACACGATTTACCATCAAAGCCAGCTGACCATCGCCGCTCCATCGCTGCTTAACCATGATCAACAAATTCTCTGCCGCCGCATTTGGGAAAATGCGAGGCATCTGGTACACCATTTCATTGAAGCGCCTATTGAAATACAGCCATTGCTTGGTGAATGGGCGGTACAGACTAGGCGTGAGGCATTCTCCCTCAAATGCAAAGCAGCGATCTTTCGCCAACTCTTGTTTCAATGCCCGCGTCCAACTGATCTGTGTCGGGTTGGTGTCGATAAAATTATCCACCTTGGCTTCGCGTGCTTTCTTGTCCAGCTTGGCATATACCGCATTGAATCGTTGCACCTCGCTGTTGTAGAAACCAATCATGCGCGTCATGTTGTTTGATACGACCTTAGGGGAAGGGTTATAGCACCAAGCATCACGGGCGGTAACAACGCCCATAGAGAAATTCTCGAATAGCTTGAGTTCTGTTCCCTTTTTATCTCCCAACACAATATATTCGCTAAATCGACCATCTCTTTGCTTAAGCCAATCGCCATGCTGATCTGGCATGATTGATTGCCAGCCTCTAGCTTCGCTAATTCCGGTAATGCTCTGGAAGGCGCTGATTTTTTCCAGTTTCTCAGCTTGACTGAGGTAGTCGCCAATGTCGTGAAAATATATCTGGTCGTGCTGCGCAGCATTGGTGTTTTTTACAAGCAATGAAATGGCAATCGGTGCGCGGCTACCGCTGCCGAAAACCTTGCCTCCTTCCTTGCGTGACAACTCACCAGAAGTGCGTTGATTACCTCGCAAGTGGAACACATAGATGCTTGAGAACTCTTCTGCCAAGCACTTGCGCAAACCATCGGCGGTGTTGGCTTCCAGCCATCCGGCATTGGTGACAAAGCCAATCACCCCGCTATCGCCGATGCGGTCGGATGCCCAACGAATGGCGCGGATGTAGCTGTCGTACAATCCTTTGGCTAGAGTGGCCCTGGAACGCTCTACATAGGTAGAACGGATGCGCTCGTCCAGATAGGGATAGGCTACGTTGTCGTTATTGTCGTTCTCGCTTTTCTGCCCAACTGAATACGGCGGATTCCCCATAATCACCCGAATATCCAGCTTCTTCTGCCGTTTGCGCCGTGCGCTGTTGTGTTCCAGCAGTTGGTCGACCAAGTCTTCCTTCTCGTACATCTGGAAAGTGTCGGTCAGGCAGATGCCCTCGAACGGCTGGTAGGGATGTACGTCATACCGGCGCAGGCCGGTATCCAGTGGCGCGCTTTGCGCGCCTTTGTTTCCGTCACTGGATTCCGGGACAAGCCCGGAATGACGGGGCGCAAGGGCGTCCTCCGGTTGCGGGGTGTTCATGATGCCGTGATACACCGCCTCAATATTGATCGCGGCGATGTAGTAGGCGAGTAAGACGATTTCGTTGGCGTGGATTTCGTGCCGGTATTTGTAGGGCAGCTCGTCCTGGGTAATCAGTCCGCTTTGCAGCAGGCGCGTGATGAAGGTGCCGGTTCCGGCAAAGGGGTCGAGGATATGTACGCCCTTGCTGCCCAATGTTTGACCGAATTCGGTTTGAAGGATGTGGTTGACGCTGTGGATGATGAAATCCACCACTTCTACCGGCGTATAGACGATGCCCAGCCGCTCGGTCATTTTGGGGAAGGCATTGCGGAAGAATTTGTCGTACAGCTCGACCACGATTTTTTGCTTGCCGGTAGCGCTTTCGATGCCCTCCGCGCGCAGCTTCACGCTGTCGTAGAACGCTTGCAGCGTGTCAGCTTCCTTATTCAGATTGTGTTCTTGCAGGATGTCCAGCACGGCTTGCATGGCGAGCGACATGGGATTGTGCTGGGCAAAGCTGTAGTCTTCAAACAGCGCATCGAATACCGGCTTGGTAATCAGGTGCTGCGCCAGCATTTCGATGATTTCGGCGTCAGAGATGCTGTTGTTCAGGTCATCGCGCAGTTCTGCGGCAAAGGCGGTAAAGGCTGCTTGCTCTTTAGCATTGGCCGGGTTTTCCAGAATGGCGGTGATGCGGTCGATGTGGGTGCGGGCGATTTTGGCGATGTCGTTGGCCCAGTCTTCCCAGTGGTGGCGGTTACCGACTTTTTGCACCAGCTTGGCGTAGATGGCGCGCTCGATCTCTCCGATCTCGAATTGCAGGTCCTGCTGTTCGGGCTTGACGGCATAGACGGCTTTGGGCTGGCCGATGGCGTGGCCGCCCTTTCCCGCCCGAGTGTTGGTTTTTCCCTTGGGCTTATCGCGTTTTTTCTGGATTTTGTCGGTGATGGCGATGACTTCCATTTTGCTGGTGTCGCGCCCGATCAGGTCGAGCTTGTTCACCATCGCATCAAAGCGATCGTCGTGCGAGCGCAAGGCTTGTAGCACCTGCCACACCACTTTGTAGGTCTGGTTGTCGTTCAGTGCTTCGTGCGGCTCCACGCCTGCCGGAATCACCACCGGCAAAATGACGTAGCCGCGTTTTTTCTTCCCGTCCGGTGTGGTGCGCATGACGCGCCCGACGGATTGCACCACGTCCACTTGAGAATTGCGCGGGGTGAGAAACAGCACGGCATCCAAAGCGGGCACGTCCACGCCTTCGGACAGGCAGCGCACGTTGCTCAGGATGCGGCAGGTATTTTCGGCGACTTCCGCTTTGAGCCAATCCAGCTTGGTTTCTTTCTCACTGGCGTTCATGCTGCCATCCACGTGCTCGGCTTCGCAGTTGAGGCGGGTAATCTGCTCGAATTCCTCGGTTTCCTGATAGGCTTCCACTACGGCCTGGAACATGCCCGCAATTTGCTTGGAGCTAACTTTGTGCGTCTTGCCGCCTTTGGCCAATTCGATTACCTGACAGAAAGCCACGGCGCGCTGCATGGCTTGACCATCACCGCTCAGGTCATCGGTCAATCCCTGTTTGGATAATGCTTTCCAGCAACCGATGATTTTGGCGGCATCGTCCACCTTGAGCTGGTTGTTTTCGTCCTTCAGCAGGTTTTGCAGGCGGCGGTTGATGTGCGTTTCTTCCACGGCCAGTACGATCACCTTGTAGTCCACCAGCAGGCTGCGCCGGACGGCTTCCGAGAAGGTGATGACATAAAGCTCCTTGCCGTAGAGCGTTTCATCATCCATCGAGCATAGGGCGACATTGTCTTTTTCGGCACTGGCTTTTGCCACTTCGCCATAAATGCGTGGCGTGGCGGTCATGTAAAGCCGCTTGGCGGAGCGGATGTAATCACTATCGTGAACTTTGACGAAGGCGCTTTCATCCTCGCTATCGAAAGTTGCGCCGGTGGTGCGATGCGCTTCATCGCAGATAATCAGGTCGAAATCAGCCAGATTAAAATCGTGCTGGGCGCGGCTGATGACATCAATGGAATGGTAGGTGCTGAATACCACGCTCATGTGCTGGGCATCGTGGCGCTTGCTCATTTCAGTCGCCAGCCTGGCCGGTTCGGTGGTGGCGGGATAGCGCAATTCATGGGTGAAAGTTTGAACGGTGTCGTCATCCTTCTTGCGCTTTTTGCCCACGTCGCTGTCGGAACACACGGCGAAACTGTGCAGCGGGATTTCACTTTCCTGCGTCCACTCGGTCAGGGTTTGCGATAGCAGGTTCAGGCTGGGAACGAGGAACAGTACACGCTTACCCGCGCCTGCCAACGCTTCGGCAATCTTCAGGCTGGTGAAAGTTTTACCCGTACCGCAGGCCATAATGAGTTTGCCGCGGTCTGTGTTCGCTAGGCCGCGCGTAACGGCATCCAACGCATATTTTTGATGGTCGCGCAGCTGCTTCCTGGTTTTTAACACCGGAACTGCTTTGGATTGGTATCGGCTCCAATCAATCTGGCTGTTTTCCAGATCGTGCAGGTCTATCTTGCTGACGGGCGGCTGCTGGTCGCGCAAGGCGTCTTCAGCGTGTTCGCTCCAATGATTGGTGGTGCTGACAATGATGCGGTGAGTGAATACTTTCTTGCCCGATGCGGTAAAAAAGCTGTCGATGTCGCTTTTTTGCAAACGGTAATCTTCAGCGTAGAGCTTGCATTGGATGGCGTGATATTCGCCGACGCTGGTTTTGGCGACCAGATCAATACCGGTATCGCGGCTATCCAAGCCCTGCAGCTTTGCCCATTCGCCATACGTCCAAACATCGCTGTACAGATCGCGGTAGCTGGCTTCGTTACGCAGGTAGCACAGGATGAGTTCTTCAAAGTAAGTGCCTTTTTCCCGCTCGGTTACTGAGGCGAGACGATAGCTATCGAGCAGTTTTTTTAGTGCGGACATATCATGCATTCGCCATTATGGATAGGGCCTCACGGTGTTGTCATCCCGCGTCAGTAAATGCATCAGTTTGGGATGGATGAACAGCTTTTCACGTCCGATGGTTCTTTCCTCAAGCACACCGATGTCTACCAGTTGCTTGAGATAGCGCGAGGCGGCTTGGCGTCCGGCGATGTTTTTTTCAACTAGGTTCTGAATCCGGCAGTAAGGCAGGTCGAAGATCAAATCGACTAGCTCGCGGCTGTAGATTTTTGGTGCCGCCTGCTTCACATGGGCAATTGTCAGTTCTGACAATGTGCGGATCGCGGCAATCTTTGCGGTTGTCCAGTGTGCTGTGTCTTCGATGCCTTGCAGTAAGAAGATAATCCACGGTTCCCATGCTTGGTTGCGCGTAACATCGAGCAGCAGGTGGTAATACTCGGTTTTGTTCTTGATGATGTAGCGGCTGAGGTAAAGAATTGGTAGCGTCAATAAGTCTTCCTGGATCAGAAATAGACTATTCAGCACGCGCCCCGTGCGGCCGTTGCCGTCAGTGAAAGGGTGGATGGCTTCGAACTGGTAATGCCCGGCTGCCATGCGGATCAGCGGGTCAACATCGCGCGCCTCATGAAGGTAACGTTCCCAGTTGGCCAATTTGGTACGTAGCAGGTCTTCCCCAACGGGCGGTGTATAGATCACTTCGCCGTTGGCCTGATTAGCTAGTGCCGTTCCGGGTACGCGCCGCACTTGCATGTCCATGCCCTTGATGCGAGTGCATACTTGTTCTGCGGTGCGAGTGTTCAGCGGGTGCTGCTTTAATGCCTGAAACCCTTCCAGCAGTGCACTGCTATAACGCAGGGCTTCGCGTGTGGCGGGATCGGCATACTCATTTGCGCTTTGAAACTGAAACAGCCGGTCGGTCGTGGTGACGATGTTTTCGATTTCCGAGCTGGCTTGGGCTTCAAGCAGCGGCAGGGCATTGATCAGAACACCCTGATTGGGAATGAGTTCGGCGGCTTGCTTGAGTTCTGCCAGTGCTGCTCGGGCGGGGATACACTGCTTCAGTACCGTGCGTGTTTCCAGATCGGCTGCGGGAGGCAACGGCGGTAGGTCGTTGTATGGTTGATCCGGACGCCAAGCAGTCATGGTTTAATTTTTGCATTTTTGCGACACGTCGTCAGTTTATGTCGTTCGCAGCGACAGGTCAATCAAATAGGTCGCAAATTTCAAGTTTTTGCGACATATCAATCAAACATTAAACCGGAAATGCATCACATCGCCGTCCTTGACGATGTATTCCTTACCTTCGAGGCGCATCTTGCCTGCTTCTTTGGCACCTTGTTCGCCGTTGTAGGCGATGAAATCCTCATAACTGATCACTTCGGCGCGGATAAAGCCTTTTTCAAAATCGGTATGAATGACTGCGGCTGCCTGTGGTGCGGTGTCGCCTTTGTGGATGGTCCAGGCGCGGACTTCTTTGACGCCGGCGGTGAAGTAGGTTTGCAGTCCGAGTAATTCATAACCTGCGCGCACCAGACGGTTGAGTCCGGGTTCTTCGAGATTGAGATCCGCTAAAAAGATTTTCTTATCTTCGTCAGGCAGTTCTGCGATTTCTGCTTCCAGTGCAGCGCATATGGCGACAACTGGCGCGCCTTCTTGTGCGGCATATTCTTCGACGCGGGTTAATAGGGGATTATTCTCAAAGCCGTGATCATCCACATTGGCCACATAAATGGCCGGTTTTGCGGTTAATAAACAGAGTGGCTGCAATAAGAGTTTTTGCTCTTTGTCCAAGTCCATTGTTCTGGCGGGTTTGCCCTGGTCAAGATGTGCCTGCACCGCTTCCAGTAAAGCGCAGAGTTTAATGGCGTCTTTATTACCGGACTTAGCCACTTTGGATTCGCGATGAATGGTTTTTTCTACGGTGGCGAGATCAGCCAGAGCCAGTTCGGTTTGGATAACTTCAATATCCGATATCGGATCCACCTTGCCCGCGACGTGTATGACATTATCGTCTGCGAAGCAGCGCACCATATTGACGATGCCATCCGTTTCACGGATATTGGCAAGAAACTTGTTACCCAGACCTTCGCCTTTGGACGCACCGGCGACCAATCCGGCGATATCGACAAATTCGACGATCGCTGATTGAATTTTCTGCGGCTTGACGATTTCACTGAGTTTTTGCAAGCGCGGGTCTGGGACTTCGACTATGCCAATATTCGGATCTATCGTACAGAAAGGATAATTTTCTGCAGCAATTCCCGCTTTGGTCAATGCATTAAACAAGGTGGATTTGCCGACATTGGGAAGACCCACGATTCCGCATTTAAGACTCATGACCGGATTCTCATTAAAATGGATTAAATAACGATTGTATAAAACTTTTACAAGTATTCTTATACTTTGGTGTGTAATTTCAACATGGCAGCTTCACAAGCGCCTTGTGCAATGAGCGGCCATACTTCCAGACTTCTGACTATGGCTTCATCAATTAATTGTGCTTCTTCCTTTCTGGGCGGGTGTAATACATAGTCAACCACGGCATTACGATCACCCGGATGACCTATGCCGATTCGTAAGCGCCAGAAATCCTGGGTACCCAATCTTGCTGCAATATCCTTGAGGCCGTTATGACCACCCAAACCGCCGCCTTTCTTCAGTTTGGCGATGCCCGGGAGTAAATCCAGTTCATCGTGGACAACGATTATTTCGTCCGGCTGAATTTTATAAAATTGGCACAAGGCAATGACCGATTGCCCGCTTCTGTTCATATAGGTTTGTGGTTCCAGTAGCCACAAATCCAACTCTTTCTGGCGGACTTGTGCGCACAATCCATGAAATCGTGCTTCCGGCTTTAGGGGTACTTGCAGCATTTGGGCTAATCGATCCACCCACTCAAAACCGGCGTTATGCCGTGTACCTGCATATTCTCTGCCTGGATTACCCAATCCAACAATAAGTTTCATGGTGAAAAATTATCCGGCTGCTGTAAAAACGGATTCAGAAAAGAAAAATCTGCCGGCATGTGTTTTATCCCAGCAGATTTATCAAATTTCCAGATCAGTTAATTGTTCTTATCTTATCTGACTATTTTTTCTCTGCGCCTGCTCCTTCACCGGCGGCTTCATCGGAGAGTGCTGAGCGCGGAATCACAATCGTTGCAACCGGTGAATTATCGCCTCTGGTCAATGCAACAATTTCAACTCCGTTGGGCAGTACCAGATCACTTAAGTGAAGTGTGTGCCCTGCAGTCAGTTCGGCCAAATCCACTGAAATAAATTCTGGCAAATCATCCGGCAAACAACTGATATCCACTTCGGTAAGGATGTGCGTAACAATACCGCCGGAGGTTTTTACACCGGGCGCATTTTCTGCATTGATAAAGTGTAATGGAACTTTCATGTGTATTTTTTTGTTTTTGTCGACACGCTGAAAATCCACATGCAACACTTGATGCTTGAATGGGTGCATTTGTATATCGCGTAACAATACCTGTTCTTTTTCCCCTGCGACACTTAACGACAAGATCGATGCATGGAAAGCTTCCAGTTTAAGCTTGTGAAACAAATCGTTGTGATCCATTTCAATAGACTGCGGTTCTTGTTCACCACCATAGATGATTGCTGGTACTTTACCAGAACCACGCAGGCGGCGGCTCGCACCCTTTCCCTGCAACGTGCGCTTATCGGCACTGATTTCTATTTTCATCTTTACTACTCCATAATTATGATTTGTTCGCGACCAAACAAACCGGTTAAAAAAACGGAATCAACTTATTCCATAAATAATGAGCTTAATGAGCTCTCATTACTGATGCGTAACATGGTTTCTGCCAGCAGATTGGCGATGCTTAACTGGCAAATACGATCACAAGCTATGGCATCTTTACGCAAAGGTATCGTGTCAGTGACTACCAGTTTATCCAGTGCTGAGTTCTGGATGCGTTCTACTGCGTTGCCTGATAATACCGCGTGCGTGGAATATGCAATCACTGATTCCGCGCCATGCTGTTTTAATGCTTTTGCAGCTTCACACAGCGTATTGGCTGTGTCCACCATGTCATCAATAATCACACAAGTGCGGTCTTTTACTTCACCGATGATGTTCATGACTTTTGCTTCATTGGGTTTTGGACGCCGCTTGTCAATGATTGCCAGATCGCATTCCAGCCGTTTGGCGAGATGCCGGGCACGGACTACACCGCCGACATCAGGCGATACCACTACCAGATTTTGATAATTATGCTTCCAGATATCCCCCAGCAAAATGGGCATACCATAAATATTGTCGACAGGAATATCAAAAAATCCCTGAATCTGATCTGCATGCAAATCCATGGTGAGCAACCGATCAATACCAACAGTAGCTAACATATTAGCCACTACTTTGGCTGTGATCGGTACACGAACAGAGCGTGGCCTTCTATCCTGACGCGCATATCCAAAATACGGGATTGCAGCAGTAATGCGACCGGCAGAAGCACGCTTCAGGGCATCTACCATGACCAGTATTTCCATAAGGCTGTCATTGGTCGGTGCGCAAGTGGATTGCAGTACAAAAACATCCTTTCCGCGCACATTCTCAAGGATCTCCACCATGATCTCACCGTCACTGAAGCGTCCAACAGTGGCACGCCCCAGATGGATATTAAGATGCTTGACAGCATCCTGCGCCAATTGGGGATTGGCCGTGCCGGTAAAAACCATCAGACTGTCATAAGACATGTTATTTCTCTGAGATAATCAGTTTGGAAAAAGGAGCGCTCGTCTTTCTTGTTAAAATGAGTTGTTTTTGACGATCCGGAGTTTGATGCAAGCTTGTTTCTGAAAAATAAACTGGCTGGGGAGGTAGGGATCGAACCTACGAATGCCGGAATCAAAATCCGGTGCCTTACCACTTGGCGACTCCCCAAAATCTTTACTTCACTGACTTGTGCATGGGATGACAATCTAATCCTTTCGCCACGAAGCCTTTCATATCATCAGGAATTTGTGCAAAAGCGGTCTGAGCTGCCAGCTCCGTCGCAAATTCAGCAAATACACAAGCACCTGAACCACTCATTGCCGCTATTGTAGTATTTTCTAGCCGCTTTAGCCACTCCAAACATCTCGCCACTTCAGGATATGTTTGGCAAACTACTAATTCCAAATCATTATGACCTTGCCAGACAGAAAAGGGCGGTATTTTGATGGGTATCGTGTTGCGTGTCAATTCCTTACTTGCAAAAACCTCCGCAGTCGAGACTTGGGCCGGTGGTATAAGCACTAAATACCACGCAGGCGGCAGATTAATGGGGACCAGTTTTTCACCAATTCCCTCTGCAAAGGCATTTTGTCCGAAAATGAAAACAGGGACATCGGCACCTAACTGAAGCCCTAATTCAAGCAATTGCTCGCGGCCTAAATTGAGTTCCCACAACTGATTCAATGCCAACAAAGTGGTTGCTGCGTCAGAACTTCCGCCACCCAACCCTCCCCCCATTGGAATCTGCTTCTGTAGAAAAATATCGATACCTTGTGCAGTTCCCGTATGCTGCTTCAGCAATTGAGCGGCGCGGACACACAAATCTTTATCTTCTGGAACACCGGCAATGGGGTTAAGTAATTTGATAATGCCATCCGCGCGCAAACTAAAACTTAATTGATCAGAGAAATCTATAAACCGGAAAACTGTTTGCAATAAATGATAGCCATCCTGCCGGCGGCCGGTGACATGTAAAAAAAGATTCAGCTTGGCTGGGGCAGGAAATGTAAACATGAATAAATTTAAGAATTAGACGGCTATGGCTTTAGTGTAAGAATAATTTATTCGACTTTCCAGTCATCGACTACCAGTCTGATTCTCAGGTTTTGATAGACTAAATTCAATACCTTGGGAAGCGGTATTGAATTTATCTGCGCGGGAGCGAAGCTATTATAGTGGATGTGCCAGCCATCTTGCCGGATAGATACAATCCGGTCTTTGTTATCCAGATCCTTTTCCGCTGCGGTAACTGGCGAATGTATGCCTTGTATCCAGTATTGCAACCCATTGATCGGCATACGCCAACCCAGAATTTCTTGCGTCAGACTCTCTACATCCGCCGCATAAAAAGCTTCGAGCTTTGAGGTAATCAAACGCACACCTTCGTCATCTTTTGTAATTTCGGCAACTGCCTGACCCAGCGGGGTAAATAACAGAATTTCATCACTGGTTGCCAGATGCTGCCAGCGGAAGCTGCCGGAAAAACTTTGCTTTTCATCTTGGATGGATATCCTGCCGAGGATATTAAAATCAGCGGCTGAGCCATTCTGGGTATTTGCAGCAGGCTCAGTAACAATGGTTGTGACAACCGCGTCAGATTTGGTTTGACTGGGTAGTGTTGCACAACCGGAAAAAAGAGTAAAAATACAGCTTATCAGAATCCCCGGAATAACATTCCACGGATTAATTTTGAACCCATTCACCGGTAATTTAAAATCTTTCAATTCAATGTTAAAGCTAGCTGATATCAATCCATAGATTACCAATGTGCACGGGATAAGCCTCAGTTTAATTATTGATGGTCTTATTGGTTTGTTGATAATCAGGCAGTACGATATTGAGTTCCAGTGTTTCCTGATTCTCATCTTGCTCAAAATTAACGGATATCGCGTCCTGATCCACATTCACATATTTACGGATAACCTCTAGTAGTTCTTTTTGCAATTGCGGTAGATAGGAAGGTTGATTGCGATAGCTGCGTTCGTGCGCAACAAGAATTTGCAATCTCTCTTTGGCGACCGATGCAGTTTTAGGTTTAGATGATCTAAAATAATCCAGTAAGCTCATTTTCTTCCTCCGAAAAGCCTCCTGAGAAATCCGTGTTTAGCATCAATAAATCGATGTGGACGTTTCTCACCTAAGTATCGCGCTACCACATCGGCATAAGCCTGACCTGCTTCACTCTTTTCATCGAGAATTACCGGAATGCCTGCATTCGATGCGGACAAGACTGATTTTGACTCAGGAATAATACCCAATAATTCCAGGGATAAAATTTCTTGTACGTCTTCAAGACTCAGCATTTCGCCTGATTTTACTCTGTCAGCATCATACCGGGTAAGTAACAAATATTCTTTGATGGGGTCTTCATTACGTTCAGCTCGCCGTGATTTGCTGGATAAAATACCCAACATACGATCTGAATCTCTTACCGAAGAAACTTCTGGATTGGTAACGACAAAGGCATCATCCGCAAAATAAAGCGCCAAGTTTGCACCTTTTTCAATTCCCGCAGGAGAATCGCAAACAATATATTCAAAATCTTTGGATAATTCGTCTAATACCCGGCCAACACCTTCTTCTGTCAATGCATCCTTATCGCGCGTTTGAGAAGCAGGGAGAATGTAAAGTAGATTGCAATTCTTATCCCGGATGAGTGCTTGGTTGAGACTGGCTTCGCCATTGATAACATTGATAAAGTCATAGACAACCCGCCGCTCACAACCTAAAATCAAGTCCAGATTCCGTAAACCCACATCAAAATCAATAACGGCCGTCTTGTGACCGGCTTTTGCCAGTCCCATGGCAATCGCTGCGCTTGTTGTTGTTTTACCAACGCCACCTTTGCCTGATGTCACAACTATAATTCTTGCCAATTGAGCCTCCTTTGCTATTTGGTCTTAAGCAATCTCTTTAATGATCAAAGCATGATTCTGCAAATATATTTGCACCGGATTTTTGTAGGTCTGTTTGTTTAAATCTTCACTGGTTTTATAATCCCCAGCAATTGAAATAAGCTCTGCTTGCAAATCAAAACAAAATATCCTGGCTGCTGTGTTGCCATGCACACCCGCCAACGCGCGTCCTCTCAGTGTATTATAGACATGTATATTGCCTTCAGCCATAATTTCGGCGCCAGCGCTGACCTGAGACAGAATGATCAAATCACCGGACGCATAAATACGCTGCCCCGATCGAATCGGCTGAGTGATCAATGTTGCTGCTACTGGAGACTGTGGAGGAGCAGCGATAGGACTGATAGATTCCTTGGCCGTGGTTACTTCCGGAACAGCTTCTTGCTTTTGTGCTTCGCCAATTGTGATTGGATTGCCTTGTTCACGAACTGTGTCTATCGGAATTGATAATGTGCGTGCTTGCTTATTTTGTTGCTCATTTCCGCCACGGATACCCACTGGGAAAAAACCGATTCTGCGCAATAGCTGGGTTATCTGAACAAAATCCAGATCCTGATTTAACTTGTTTAATTCACGCAAATCGATAATCAGAGGCGAATCTCTAAAAAACTCGGGTGCCAGGTTAATTTTCTCTTGCAGTGTTTGCTCGATTGCAACCATATCATGGGTGTAAAGAATCAAAATCGGCGCAAAAAACGTACTGCTTTTGAATTCAAGTGCTGGAGAAGTATTTAGCATTTTTGAGAATCTGTTGATAGCTGCACAGGAAGTTCTTTATTTATAGGGATCAATGGTACTGCTCAATTAAGTTATCCAAAACACCAAAACCGAATCATTAGAAAAGTTTAATCAATAGTTTTCTTTTTTAAAAGGCGCTGCAGCGTCTCAAGCAATACATCGTTTTCGGGATCTTTTTCTAAGGCATGGCGCCAAATATCTTTGGCATTGTCTTTGGCGCCTTTTGCCCAAAGCACTTCACCCA
>NZ_JAKFWH010000047.1 GCF_021731985.1 Nitrosomonas sp. | reverse complement strand
TATGGATTTCGGGCATTACGCTGAATCTGCAAAGTTTAAGCAGCGGCATTGTCGCGCAATTGGCCAGTTGGCTGCCTTACCGGCACAAGAAAGATCCCACGATTGCCTCACTGGCATCGCACGCCTGGTGGGAGAGTTGCTTAACCGGCGATGTCGGCAAGTGGCGCATCAGCGTACTCACGCACAAATTCTGGTTAACCTACTTGATTGCCAGCATGGTGTTATTGATATTACTCATGCTGGCCAAACAATATAATTTTATCTGGGGCACCACGTTGCTGCCGGACAGCACACTGCCCAGACTCACGCAGATTCTCGGCACGCCGCTGGAAGCGATGGGATTAAAAATACCGGATGACCCGCAAACCGTCGCCAGCCGGATAGGGGTCAGCAAGCAGGATGCGGAAACCCGAATGGCTTGGGCTACTTTTCTAATCGGTGCGTTACTGGTCTATGGCATATTCCCGCGTCTCTTGGTGCTCGGCCTCTCGCTCGTCATGCAAAAATGGAGTGAGCACCGGTTCAAGCTGGATCTTTATTTGCCCTACTATATTGAATTGCGTCAGCGTTTGATGGCACGTGAAGTGAAAGCCGAGGTCATTGATGCCGATCCGCTGGCTGGCGTCAAACCCGCCGAAGTTACCCTGCCGCCAGCGAATGTCGCCATTCCATCGAATGCGCAGGCTTTTGGCATTGAACTGGATCAAGCAACAAACTGGCCGGAATCAGTAACCTGCCGGTTGAACATCATCGACCAAGATTCTCACGACGAAGCCATTGCATTGATAAAAAATCTCAATGGTCCGTTATTGCTGGGTGTGGCCGCACATCGTTTGCCCGATCGCGGTGTGCAACGCCTGATCAAAGAGCTGGTCGACAGCAGTAACGGAAAACCCTGGTTAATCCTCTTGAGCAAGCCATCGGCCCCGGTTACCAATGCGCGCGAGTTTGCCTGGTTCCGCCTGGCGGAAGCCTGCGGCATTCCCGCAGAACATGTGATTACCCAATAATTATGATCGTAAAGAATCCCCATCGCCCGCATACCGATGCTTTGCTGAATATTGCCGTCGTCGGGCATACCAATACGGGTAAAACATCGCTGATCCGCACCATGCTGCGCAGCACCGAATTTGGCGTTATTGAAGATGGTGCAGGCACCACGCGACATGTCGAGCAGGCGACGATATCCGCCGACAACGAACCGATTCTGAATTTGTACGACACACCCGGTTTGGAAGACTCACGGGCGCTATCCGCACATATCAAAAAGCTGGCTGCAAAATCGAAATTGCTGTCACCGGTGCAGATACTGGAGCATTTCGTGACGCATGTTGCCGTCAATGATCCGCTCGAGCAGGAAGCAAAAGTCATCCGGCAAGTGTTACGCAGCGATATTCTGCTCTATATCATTGATGTACGTGAGCCTTTCCTGGAAAAGTATCGCCTGGAACTGGACATACTTACGCAATCGGCCAAACCGATTCTCCCGGTGTTTAACTTTATCGCCGGGCATGACCGGGAGCTGGCGAAATGGCGCGAGCATCTGGCAGTTTTTCACATGCATGCGACGCTGGAATTCGATACCGTTGCATTTACTTTTGAGGCGGAGAAGCGCCTGTATCAGAAAATGCAGACTTTGGTGGAATCCCATTACGACCGGCTGCAGAAGCTGATTGATTACCGCGCCAAATTATGGATCCAGCTTTGTTTATCCGGCGCCAAACGGGTTGCTGCGTTGATTGTGAATGTGGCCTGCTATCGCGAGAGCAAATCGACCCAAAATAATCTGATCGCGCATTCACTGCTCGAAGACCGGTTGCATGAGTTTGTCCGGAAAGCCGAACAGCATTGTCTGCACGACTTGTTATCCATTTTCAATTTTTCGGAAAAAGATGTCGCGATCCAGAAAATTCCGGTCAGCAACGGCCACTGGCAATTGGACATCTTCGCCCCCGGCATACTCAAAGCGTACGGACTCGATGTCGGCAGCGCCGCCGCCAAGGGTGCCGCCGCCGGAGCAGGTATTGATTTGATGGTTGGTGGCATGAGCCTGGGCGCAGCCACTGCGTTGGGTGCCATTGCCGGTGCCGGTTGGTCGACCTTCAAGCGCTATGGCGATGAAATTAAAGCAACCGTTAAAGGTACGCAGTGGCAATGTGCCGACGAAACCACCCTGCAAGTATTGTATCTACGCCAAAAACACCTGCTGAATAAATTAATGCACCGTGGTCATGCCGCGCAGGATACTTTGCATGTGGACAAAGCGGATAGTGAAAAATTACCCGATAACTGGAGCAAACTGACCAGTGCTTTACGCCAGAATCCCTCTTGGCAAGAGCCTTCCGCCGTTCGTAACAACAATCCGCAATACCAGGAAATCGAGGCGAAACTGGTGGGTGCGTTGTTGGATGAAGGCGCAAATTGATAGTTTGCTCCCGTCTGGTCCGCCTAGCCTGATCGGCTCGAAAAATGCCTGCAAGTATAAGCAAGAGCTAGGGTTTGCGGGCGGTAACGATACTGTAATAGCCAGAGGCTTTGTGGATTTGAATTTCTTCAAATCCTATTTCCTTCAACATCGCTGATAATTCCGAGCCGGAGTATTGCTTTCCTTCGGTCCAGCCCATCATCATCATGCCAAATGCAGCCGGTGCGAAAGGTCCTGTTTTATCGTCGTTACACAGCATTTCATGAATTACGATACGTCCGCCGCATTCCAAGTACCGGAAGCTTTTCGCGGTCAGAAAATGACATTTTTCCGGTGGCCAGTCGTGATACATATTTGAAAAAAAATGGAGGTCAGCCGACGGCCAATGATCACACCAAATATTGGCTTCATAGGTTTTAACGCGATCCTGCAAGCCATACTCAACAATGTACCCTTCAGCCACTTCGCACACTTGAGCAAAATCCAGAACAATCGCCTGCAGATTGGGCAAGCGTAAAGCTGCGCCAATCGAGTGCGCGCCTGAGCTGCCGCCGATATCCAGCATCACCCGGTGCTGGGAAAAATCCAATACCTTCGGCCACACCAGCGCTGAAGCCATGCTCATACTATGCATGCCGCAAGTGAAGCGGTGCAGCAATTCGATCTGCTCTTCATGCGTCTTGAAAATATCACCACCGCCGTAAGCCTGTGGAGAATCGGTCAGAATTGCTTTTTCCAGGCTGGCAAAGGAAGATACCTGATAATTGTCGATCATCAGATCCCAAAAAAAACCGAAATAATTAGGGCTGCTCTTCAGCAAATATTCTTCTGCAACAGCAGTCAGAGAATAACGCTCTTCTTGCAATGATAAGAAACTCAAGGCAGTCGCTACGGTCAGAATGGCCTCCGCTGGGCGTTGCTTAATACTTAACGCATTGCAAATATCGGCCAATGTGCGCGGACCATCCGCCAGCAAAGAAAAAACTTTCAACCGATGCGCCAGCAGTAACGCTGGATAGCCATAAACCGCGAAGACTACGTCCCATACCGGACGATCATCGACTCGTGGTGCCTGAATAGTGGGAAAAGTATCTTGTTCCATCAGTCCTCCTTTTGGGCAGAAATTTTTGCGGATCTTTCTGCTTCAACCAAACGTTTGATATTTTGAACCGTTCGCTCAGCACCCTCTTTGATGGCAACGCGAACCAATCCTTCAAACGGCCGCATGATTGTCAGAATCTCAAGCAGCTCAAAAGAAAATGTCAGTTTGGTTGATTCCTCAGGATTGATAGCCTGTAATTCATACGTACAGCGAAAAGGATCAGACACCCCGATAAGTGTTAAACGTACGCCGGGTTCGTATGCGGAGATTTTAAATTTAGATTCTGTCCGGCGTCCTTGGTCGATACGCACCTGCCGCCCTTCAGTTCCCAGCTTTATTGGTCCGGGAGTGATTTGCTCAAGCTCTTTAACTTCTGGTGACCATTTTGGATAGTTCTGAAACAAACCTTCTCCGAGATACTGGAAAATCGCTGTGGCCGAACATGCTACTACAGTATGCGCCTTGCCTACGACCGGCTCGGTGGAGCCTAAATTGAGCATGGAACCTAAATTGAACATATTGCTCTCTTAGTCCTTTTTGACTGGTGAATGTCCAATCCAGCTTATTGATTGGCAATTGACTTAGACGGTAAACGAATCAAGGATCGATTTCAAGCACTATCTTACTTAGTATGTTAGGCAAGAAGAATCTGTTCAGTGCGTATTGTGTAATTGGTTAAGAAAATCAAAATGCGATTTGCATGCGTGAAAACAAAACCTTTTCTTCAGGCCGATTGGTTTCTCCATTCGCGCCGCTGGTAAAGTGAGTCTGATTGTAATCCAATTGGAATTTAATATTGCGATTGAGATACCAACTGATACCCACTCCGAAATCCTGCGCCTTTCCGGCATTCGTATTAGGGTGAATTACCTGCTACACCCAATTCGAGTATTGAGGTGCGGAGCAAGGCACAGCGGAGGCAGAAGGTTTTTCTACTTCAGGAAGTTGGTAATGTGACGGATGTGACGCCGCACGCGCTAAAAAGTGCGCAGTGTGATGCGTAGAAGTGCATTTATAGAAGCAAGATTAAGAGGGGTCGACGACCCCCCCTCTTTGCTTGGAATTAGCTCAACACACTGACATCATCCCAACTAATTTGGTCCGGTTGTACGCCAACCAGCGTGATCGATACATCATCGCCAAAGTGAACGATGAAATCTTGACCATCGTGATGGAGATTTGTAACAAAACTAGCCAGCTGCGCGATTGATGTGAGACCAAGACCGGTGTCAAACACCAAGGAATCGTGGTCATCCAGTGAATTAAAGTCTGCGATACGCAAATGCGCTGCTTCACGGATAACGAAATCATCAGCTCCGTGCCCGCCATGGCAATCCTCACCGCCGCGTACTGCAATATTGTCATCACCATCTGACGGCGAAAATGAAAGGTGATCTTCAAACTTAAAGTGATGTCCGTCATCAGGGGCACCTGAAGAACTTTTCCATTGTTCGGACACACGTAGATAAACGGTATCTCCATCCACATCAGCATAGTGGGTGATCTCAGTACCAAACGGTTTAACTTCGGTACGGATGACTTCACTTCCTACTACGTCATAGGTTTCGCTGCCATCATCATCAATTGATTTAGATTTCCATACGCCATCTTCCAGTTCAAATGCCGCAGTTACCTTGCCGCCTACAATGTCAAATTTAAAGGATTTATGGCTGTCGCTGCTGGATGAATCATCATGTCCTGAACTCATGTTTTTCTCCTAATATATAAGTGAGTGAAAGTAGTAATACGCCGTGTTGATCCTAAATGGTCTTACGAGGTTACTTTTGATATCTGTTATTTAGTTACAAATGGATTTTGCTGTGCTGGTGTCAGCTGATTCCTCCAGGAAGCAGGTAGATTCTGAACCCAACCGTTATAAACCACCGGGATCGGCAAAATACCTTGCCCGCCCATTCCTGGATTGCCTGTTATGCTGGCATCTTTCAGCGTTGTACTCGCCGAGAAAAGTCCCACCTTACCTACAATCCTGGCATCGGACGGGTCTCCATCACCATTTGGATCTGGATCAACCACCAGCATTCTGTTTGAGAATTTGCTTGATACGTAGGCGTAGTAACCGCCTCCTTTCTTAGCCCCGTATTGCACACCATGGCAACCGGGATCGCATGCCAACATCGCAACAATTTCATCTGTTGTAGCCAAATTGGGTCGTGTATCGATAATGGTAATTGTGCCTGTCAGCGTATTGGCTGTGACCATATTTTTTCCGTCCGGTGAGACAGGAGTCTGAATTGGTAATGCACCCACAGGGCCGGAAATGGCGCCTGATAACGGATCGTAGTGCTCAATTAGGTTGATATGCTTGATGACGTGGTGTGTATTCATATCCACGACCGTAATTGTGCTATCCAGCAGATTGGCAACATAATATTTGCTGGCATCCGGCATCATGCCCGTTGCTAAGGGATGGCTAAATGGACGAGTCCCCGATGGCAAGATAGCCTCTATAACATTTGTCTTGAAATTGTATTGCGTGGTATCGCCTGTAATGACATTGGGCGTTACCATGATTTTGCCGTCATGGCTCATCCAGTGCGCATGGGGGTTGCCTCGTCCAATATCCACCCTGCGCAGTATCTGGGTAGCAAAAGGAGTCAGTTCCATCACAGAGTCTGTGCGTGTATCGCCGTTATTGGTAATATGAATTCGATCCGAATCGGTCAGAGTCATCACATGTGCTGGTGCTTCACCGACAGATACATTACGGATCAGCGCACCCGTTTGGCGATCATAAACCGTCAGCTTCTTGTCAAACCATTGCGTTACGTAGATAACGCTCTGATTCTTGTCTGTCCACATGTTATGCGGGTTGTTCATCTGGATTGAAGGTAGCGCTACTTTACGCGTTACTTGCCAGGAAGAACCGTCAATCGCCGATACTGTTCCCGGTTTTGATTTTCCTGATGTCGTTTCAAACTGCGTAGCTACCCAGATTTCACCTACTCCGGGGGTCGCTGGATTTACAAGCGCCGCCAGATTGATATCATTTCCGTAACGGGCGTTTAGCACAGCGGGTAGATTAACAACTCCGATATCCACGCGCACATCAACATCCGGATAAGTTATATGCCACGGCGCGCTACTTGCGTAATTCTGCCAGTTAGCCGGATTGGTTGCGATAAAGAATGTTCGCAATAGACGTGTTGCCAGATCGCTACTGCTCGGAACTGTAATTCCATTGACTAAGCTGAGTGAAGATCCAAGATCCAGACCACTGGTGGTTGGATCATCCACAATCACTGCGCCGAACATATAAGGATGGATGCTGCAGGTAAAAACATACAACCCCGGTGTTGTTAGCGTTAGGCTATCACCTCCTTTCTTGGGATCGGTATTAAATGGCATACCCGCTGCACCGGTTGGATAAATCAAGCTGGTTCTCGTATGCACTGTATTGGAGTTGCCAGAAAAATTGATTCTCACACCGGGAGAGGCGATTGCAATCGAACGATTACCTGCAACTACAGATCCGGTATCAAACCAGCGTCCTGGATTATCTGTAAGTGCGAAATTGACTTGGTTGCCATCTGCGGAAGCATTGTTTACTGATAAAAAGATCAGAGTTGTTGTGAAATAAATGATTGCGCTAACAATCTTTCTAAATTGTGATGTTTCAAACATAGAGAGTTGCCCTCTTTAATTAACCAAAAACATATTTTGTGTAATTTATTCCAGAATTATGTTTATGATTTTTGTAGTTTTATTTTATATTGCTCAAATTCCAATATTCTTTCATCGTACATCCCCTTTCTGTTTGTGGAGATCAGAAATTCATATAGACTGATGCAAAGACCAAGTCTTGGTAAATCCTCCGATATAACTACCGGAGGATCACCTCTATGAATTAGAGTAAAACAGAAACATCCGCTGACCGTTCTTTAACGCATACGACAGGTTCTGGTAGCCTGTGCGACAGTAAATCCTTGCTCGTTGATCAGTTGCCCGGTTACTTGACCTTGAATAAAGCCACGACCTATCCGTGTGGCGCCAGCAGCCACATCTCCTGGATCGCTATCGAAATCGAATTCTACTTCATCACCGGTAGTGGCTTTGGGTACAGATTTTTTTGTATTACTGCCAGATATTATTTTGGCAATATAGTTGCCAGCGGCTAGGTTATTGCCATCGACAGAAACCTTAGACCGATCTGATCTTTTTTCGCATGTTACGCGGACATCAGCAGCATTAGCGTCTGAGACAGGTAATGTAGTTATCACGAATACTGCTAAAACTGCAGCTAAGGCCGTTGAAGTTTTAATCATTGATAATCTCATTTTATTTTTCTCCATTGAGAATTCAAATTACTTGGATTCCACTATCAGTATGTAGTGAGTTATTTTTAATTTTTCGCATATAATTCACATGCAAATGTGGAAGAATTATGCTCAAATCAATATAAGACAAAGAATTAAGATAAGAAATAATTTTTCTGTCTTACAAATCGTTTATTCCATCCCAGCAAGAGAAGGTTCAAATGGTTTAAAAATTCCTAAAAAATATTTGCCTAAACTAGGCAGATTCATGTCGGCTCGTGAATGAATTAAATGTACTTTGTACCTTTGCACAATCGCTTGAAAGCTCGTTTAATTTCTCTGGGTTCAAAACAAATTACTCATATAAATATTAAATAATTGTATTTCTCAAACATTCTTTGATGATTCTTTGTTATCCATGCACCCAAAAATTCAAACTACGGTTAAGACGGCTAAGTTATCAGTTATTATTGCTATTGCTAATCCTAACTTACTCCATTGATTGTTTTGCCGAATTAACCGGAAAATTAAGTAGTAGCTTTACCGGTGCTACTGATTATATTTGGCGTGGCTATTCTAAGAGTGATGGAAAACCCGTACTACAAGCGAGTATTGATTATGAATTTAAATCGGGTATTTACCTCGGCTCTTTTGTATCAGCAGTTAATTTCGCCGATCATGGGTTCGATAATCGTTCCACCGCAGAATTCAGGCCATACCTAGGTTTTGCCTATAAGCTATCGGATGATTTGCGATTTAATACGGCATGGACCCGCTATATCTATGATGGCAAGATATTTGGTCAAGTGTCTGACTACAATGAATTCTATTTATATGGTCATTTTCGGGACTTGCTGACCGTCAACTTAAATTTTTCAGAAAATAGCTATCAGCAGAACCACATGTCATTCAATTCCGAGATTACAGGCCGTTATCCAATCACCGAATCGATCGAAATATCCAGTACCTTTGGTTACAATGACCAGAGGAAGGTTCTGCGCTATGATTATCTTTATTGGACTTCCGGATTAACTGTACATTTCTCCCGTAATATTGGCATCGATGTGCGTTATTACGGTGGTAGTTACGCGTCGTCTGAAAAGGAAGCATCGTTTTCACAGTGGCAATTCCATCCCCATGTTGTTGACAACCGTGTTGTGTTTTCTATTACAGTCGGATTCTAATTTCTAGATTGTATTTTGTGAGTCGTGAACTTTTTTTTCGTTGTGAGGAATAAACAGATCAAAATTATTAAAATCTTAAAAATTAACATTTTAGATTTATGAAACAACATGTATGCGTCGCCAGAGTTAAAAATGCAAAGATCCTTTAGCTCGCAAGCGCAGCAAGATAAGGAGCGAGGTTTGATCGCAGAAATCGCGACTGGGGATGAGCATGCCTTTGAACAACTTTATCAAATCTACTTTACTAGGTTATCTCAGTTTATATTCCACATCACAAGACGTCAGGACTGTATTGGAGAGATTATTAATGACGTCATGTATGTGGTCTGGGAAAAAGCATCCACTTATGATCAAGTGTGCCGTCCCTCCACATGGATCTTGGGTATTGCTTATTTTAAGGCACTGAAAAGTACAGTACAAAGCCAGATAAGAGAGGATCGTTCGGTGGAATTGAATGACGAACTGGATTATTTTCCTGACAGAGGTGCGCAATGGACCGCTCAATTGGAAACCAGTAACTGGCTTGAAGCTGCTTTCGATAAATTGTCTACGGAGCAGCGTGCCGTGGTAGAAATGACATATTATCAGGGCTTGCATTACAGTGAGATTTCAGAAATTATGCAATGTCCTGAAAATACAGTTAAAACAAGAATGTTTCATGCGCGAAAAATTTTGGCAAAAGTTCTTCCAGAGCTTAGCGGCGGGAGTTAAATATGGCACTTACAAATATCAAAATCACTAGTAAAAGCGAGCATCAAGAAGTATGGAACCTTTTACCTTGGTATGTTAACCATTCTTTAGACCCTGCCGAACAAGATTTTGTAAAGAAGCATGCTAAAACTTGTGTCACCTGTAGAATCGAAATAAATCAACAACAACAATTGTTTGAAAAGATACAGCAGCCAGATCTTTTGCAGCAGGTGTCGCAGGTTTCTTTTGCTCAGCTGAAAAAGCGCGTGCGAGAACAATCCAAACTGAGTGCATCTGCTGAACAAGCCAAGCCAGAAAGAGAGCAAAAGAATTTTTCGCATCAGTTTCCTAGCTTTGTAAAATACACTGCGTTAGCGGCAAGCTTGTTATTGCTGGCAATGCCGTTTATGTTAAATCTATCAACTGATGATCTTGAGTTGAAAGGCAATTACAGAACACTAGCCAATCCGGCTGAAGGCGAACACAAAAACAATATCATACGTATTGTTTTTGCAGAACATTCAGGCACAGAACAAATTGAAGCCATTTTGAATGGTGTTTCAGGCCATATCATTAAAGGACCATCTAAAAATGGCATTTACGAAGTTCAAATCGGCAATCGGCAATCTGATTCTCTGGAAGTTAATGATGCCATTTCACAATTACGAAAAAAATTGCTTGTTGTTTTCGTTGAACTGTCTCACGAGTTACCTTCTTCTGACTAGGTAGGATCATAAAATGATGCTGAGTATTCAAGTGAGAATTGGTTTAATTTTTTTTCTGTTGTTAATAGTAATGCTCGTTGCATTACCAGCCAAGGCTGAACAGGAATTATCTATTGACTCTCAACTTTTTGATACCGAACAAGCAGGCCGTATCATTTTAGTGACCTATGCTGATAAGCACATAAATCGCATTCCGATTGGGGCAGTGAACCAGACATATCGCCGAAGGGGGGATTACAGCAGTTCAACTTGGAGCAAAAGAGTAGCTGCCAGCATAGAGGAGGATTACAAAATAAAAATTCTTTCTCAATGGCCCATCAGAGAAATTGGTGAACATTGCGTGGTATTTCTGGTTAGTGAAGATCACTCTATTGTTGAGGTCATCAACGCGCTAACAAATGACAATCGGATCGATAATGTCCAAACGATGAGCACTTTTAAAGTCATGGCGGACAAATACAATGATCCTTATTATCGTCTGCAAACGAATATTCATTCGATGAATTTAGCCGAAATACACAGCCAGACTACTGGCAAAAATGTAACTATTGCGATTATTGATACCGGTGTTGACACAAAGCATCCGGATTTAGAGGGACAAATTCAGCAGAGTAAAGATTTTGTTGCACAAAAATCATCGGATTCTTTCGGTGATAATCATGGTACGGCAATAGCTGGCGTTATAGTGGCCAAAGCAAATAATGGGCAAGGTATTGTCGGTATCGCGCCCGATAGTCACGTGATCGCATTGAAAGCCTGCTGGGGAATAAAAACTGGCGGTTTAGAGGCAATTTGTAATAGTTTTACCTTGGCCTTAGCTATCAATACCGCAATTGAGATGAAGGCTGATATTCTTAATTTAAGTTTAACTGGCCCCCATGATCCGCTCTTGGCCAGATTAATCGAAAAAGCCATGCAACGAGGTATTTTAATCATCGCTTCGCAGCCTGACAGCGATGATGAAAAGTCTGGGTTTCCGGCACAGCAACTGGGTGTCATTGGGGTTCGATGTTTAAGCAACAAGGCTATTCAATCATCGTCTGAAAATCATACTCTTACTGTATCTGCACCCGGGGAAGAAATACTAACCACCTTACCCAAGGGTGCCTATGACTTTGTTTCGGGCAGCTCCCTAGCTACAGCTCATGTTTCAGGACTCGCCGCATTATTGTTGCAACTAAAACACAGTTTAACTAAACAAGAACTTTTCAAGCTATTGGCAAATGCAAATGAGCCAACATTCTATAAATTATTCAGCAAAGACCAAATAAGCAATACAGACAACATTAGGTCAGAAGCGGATAAGCGCATATAAGAGTATGGCATCTGACAACTTAATCAGGGTGGGAGGCTGCAAACCGATTCGTTTGTGGTGGTTGTATGTGCGTTTCTAGATTTGTTTAAACGATGTCCAACTTCATTTTAATGCAACTGAATACTTGTTGGCGCCGGGTTTAAATTGACTAGGAATAATAGTGGCATAGCGTATTACACTGCTGTGGGTAAGTTGACTAAACTGAGATGGTTCTATCCCGCAGCTTCTCTGATAGATAGGTTTTTACGGAAAAATTCCGTCGAATCTTTGCATATATGACCATGGTAATCAACCCTTGCTTGCTCCTGCCTGAAAATTAGGCAGGATACGTGGATTGACTTGGTCAAATTCCAACCGGTACTAACAGCTTTTCCTGATCATTTTTCTTCGTTACTGACATAAAGCGGAAGGTGTTGAGAATTCTTACTATATTTGAACCTTTTTTAGTCCTGAAGGAATAAACAGAATGTAAAGAAAATAGATCTTAAGGAAGCTCTGATTAAGTCCTTCGACAGGCTCACCACGAACGGTAATATATTGATTACGTTCGTGGTGAGCTTGTCGAACCATGAATGTAATCAACTTAATCAGAGCTTCCTTAAATTCTATCGGCATATTATCTTCGGTTCCGAAACTGAGAGGTTAATCATGAAAATTCAAATCACACAAAAGATCGCAATGCTCTATCGTATGCTTTCCGATCGGCTAAGTTCGGTTCAGAGTTTCTTTGTTGCGCTATTGGTTGTGGCGACCTTGGCAGTTGGCGTGACTGCGCACGCAGTTGCCGGTCAGGAGGAAATGTTCCTGCAACTTGATGAACAACTGAAGGCCGAATTGCAACGCGCTGGCTTCACAGGAAGGATTGAATCGACGCTCGAGAAGCGATTGGGGCGTAAGATCGACCAGAAACTCGCTGGCTTGGGGCGGATGCTGTTCTTCGACACCCTCGGCGGATTGCACGACGACAACACCTGTGCCGGCTGCCACGCGCCAGCAGCAGGAATGGGCGACACGCAGTCGATCGCCATCGGCGTACAAAACAATGGGACAGTTGGTCCGAACCGAGCAGGCCCACGTAACCAGCGCCGCACGCCGACAGTGATCAACACAGCCTTCTACCCGAAATTGATGTGGAATGGGCGCTTTATTGCAACCTCCGGCGATCCCTTCAATAATGCACTGGGCTTCACGTTCCCTCCTCCAGAAAGCACGACCCAGTTTCTACCGAATCATCCATCCATCACCCATTTATTGATTGCTCAAGCGCATATACCGCCGACGGAATTGGTAGAGGTAGCAGGTTTTACCGGCACGGCCGGAAAGATCGGACCGCGCTTCGACAAGTTCGATGACGGTATGGGAAGCATCGTGCCTGATCCAGATGGATCGGGTTTCCGCAACGAACCGATACGCCAAGCGGTACTTAAGCGGCTAAACGAAACTCCGGCTTATCGTAAGCTATTCGGCAAATCTTTCCCCGAGGTTGCCGCTGGTGCACCGATCGATTTTACGATGTTCGGTCGCGCGATCGCCGAGTTCGAATTCACCCTGATACGAGCCAATGCTCCTCTCGATCGTTTTGCGCGAGGCCAGAACAACGCGATGACTGAATCGCAAAAACGTGGAGCACTAGTGTTCTTCGGCAAAGGCAATTGCGTAGCCTGCCATACAGTTACCGGTAAATCGAATGAGATGTTCAGTGACTTCGAGATGCACAACATCGGCGTGCCGCAGATTGCACCGGCTTTCGGAGTGGGCCTTGGCAATATGATCTTCGATGGCCCTGGCGAGAATGAGGACTTCGGGTTGGAGCAGGTCACAGGGAATCCGGCTGATCGATATAATTTCCGGACTTCTCCCTTACGCAATGTCGCTCTGCAGCCAGCGTTCTTCCACAATGGCGCGTTTACGCGCCTCGAAGATGCCATCGCGCATCATCTGAACGTGGCTAAATCAGCCAGGGGATACAACCCGGAGAGTGCGGGAGTGGATGCCGATCTGACCTATTCTCTTGGTCCAGTAGAACCAGTTCTGGCAACCCTCGATCCGCTGCTTGCGGCACCGATTGATTTGACGCCAAGGGAGTTCTTCGATTTGGTTGTGTTTGTTCGTGATGGCTTGTTGGATTCCAAGGCGCGGCCAAAATCACTCTGCAATCTGATTCCAACATCTGTGCCCAGCGGGAGTCCTATACTGTTCTTCGAGGGCTGTTAACTTAAGTATTAGTCCACTTACTTCTCGGGATAACTTGGGTTTGTTTGGAACCCTGTATGTCCAGATTCATACTTAGAGTCTCCCCAGAAAGTCAGCAGACATTGTGACTGTAGCCTGATCTTTTCTTGATGCTTTGAAATATATTTAAGCAGCAACCAAACATCAATTGGCAATATTTATAGCTGCGCGCGCAAAGGCAAATAAAAACCTTCAACAACACCATCAGGTTCATGACCAGGAAGATGCTATTGATCCATGCTTCGCTGGTACGTGCTGTTTTGGCACGGATGTAATTTAGGTTATAGCCGTTTTTGCCTTGTCCGATTGTCCGAACTTACCTTCAATTGGTATACGCTGCCGATAGTCTTCACGCCGTTGCTTTTGTAGCTGCTTAAATTGCGCTCGATTATCTTCTGTTATCTTGGGAGGACGTCCCACTTTGCCACGTACGATGGGGCGTACATGGGGTTGGTGAATACTGACGATACGGTGATCACAACGCTGACACTTTAAACGATACATGGCTTCTTGTTGGTTATACACGTGCTGAATATCCAGTATTTACGCGGCAGGGTATAAGGCAATGGAGTCTGCGTTATATTTTTTAGTGTTGCCAAAACCGGATATCTGGCTGTATTCTGAATATCAGTTCACCTTACAACTGGTTAACACATGCATTCATCAATTGGATTTTAACAACACCTCTATTTCTCGTTTGGCATAAAGGCAAATCAGATCGCAAGCGATATGTGCAGCTTAGTATGAGCATCTTTGTTTAGAAGTATTCACTCGAAAGATCGCCAGTAATCAGATTTACTTTATAAATACCAGGTGTTTAGGTGACTATTTAGAGGTAACTTAATAGCTCCTGATGCTATAATTCCTACAAATATTTTTGAGGGAATAAATGATAAATAAATCATTAAGTTTAGGATCACTCGACATGAGTGATGAGCTGGTATTCTTCTCACATGAAAAAACCAATTTGTTAGATCAATATAGTGTTTCTTTTGAAACGCATGTTTTTCACGATTACGTTGAGTGGAAAAAAGAGAGAATCCTCTCGCCGGTAGTAATAATCACTGGGAGTGATCCAAATTACATTGCTGCTATTTTGGACAAAATACGGAGAGACGAAGATCTTTTTGCATCTTTATGTTTCGTAACGGAGTCAGTCCCTGCATCTTATAGCAGTCTTGTCGACGGGCAATTACCGCAACCGCCACAATTAAAACAGATCATTAATCAATTCTTAGATCTTTTCAGTGCATACAATAATAGTGAAGTGCATATTTCACATTTAGGGCGATTAATTAAATACCTATGGTTACGGCCGAATTTCATTCTCCATCCCTACCAGGAATGGCAGCATGTACGATTGTACCGTTATCCTTTATTAGAAGCGCTGAGTCAGGATAAATCCGATTCCTTTGAATGGTTACAGAGTCTCTCTGCTTCTAAGTTACTGGAACCCGTTGCGCTGATAGACCGGCAAAGGGAGTGTGCATTTTGTCATTCCTCTCATTTAAGCTTTATCGATATTTGCCCGGGCTGCCATGCAATTGATATTGAGCTACAGGCATCTTTACATTGTTTTACCTGCGGATGTGTCGATGTGCAGGAAAAATTTATCCATAGTGGCGCGCTCATTTGTCCAAAATGCAATACCCAATTACGGCACATTGGGAGTGATTACGACCGCCCGATCGAGAACCATAGCTGCCATGTTTGCCACCAAACATTTGTAGAGCCAAATGTATTAGCGCGTTGTACCGTTTGTGAAAAAGAAATGATGCCGAATGATCTCGCTTCAAACCGGATTCGAAGCTGGAAGCTAAGCGATAGGGGAAGGATTATTGCTGTGCGTGGCGAAGTTTTTGACATTGCAACGAGCTTTGATCAATTAAACTTTATCCCTAAAGATTTATTCATTCACGATCTGGATTGGTTATTGATCTCATCTCGACGCTACCCGGATATAACATTCAGCCTGTTTGGTATTTATTTTCTAAATTTGATAGAGCTGATAGATCTTATCGGGCATACGCAGCTATTGCAAATGCTTGAATCTTTTGCGCAGCGGCTGCGTAGTATGCTTCGTACACCTGATTTATCGACACGTACGGCTGAAAATATGCTGTGGCTATTATTGCCGCATACCGATGCACAAGGTCTCAGCAGCTTCCAAAAACGTATCGAAAATAGTATGCAATTATTGCAAGCAGAGGGTGATATGAAACTGGATTGCCGCTTCATAAGCGTTGCCTCTTCTCAAATACTAAAGTCAGAAACTGCGGAATTATTGCTTGCTCGATTATATGGTGAGTTAATTTAAGTTATGCAAACTTTGACACAAACCGGACAGATTCTGCTGGTCTTTCTGCTACAAGATCAAGGCACGATATCCTATTTGCTTGTATTTGTCCCGTTTGTGTTATTCCTTGAATTACCATTGTATTTTATGACCTGGTTGGGAATTTTTCGTTATATTACACAAGATACCTATGAGATACCTTTTATCTCACCTGCTACCCCCCGCGTTACCTGCGCCATTACTTGTTACGCGGAAGGAAAGGCAGTGCAGAATACGGTTATCTCGCTATTGGAACAGATTTATCCAGGGCACATCGAGATCATCGCGATGGTCGACGGAGTCCAAAAAAACCAAGCGACCTATCAAGCGCTGAAAGATCTCATCCCGCGGATTTCATCCTATCCCAGACGTTCATTTATTATTATTGCAAAGATTCAACGAGGTGGTCGAGTCTCCTCTCTCAACGCAGGATTGAGCCGTGCGAGTGGTGAAGTGTTTCTTGCGCTAGATGGCGATACCTCATTCGATAATCAAATGGTTTATCGGTCTGCTTTGCATTTTCAAAATGCCAATGTTGTTGCTGTTACGGGACCCATGCGTGTGCGTAATGCGAAGAAATCTTTAGCAACTCGGCTGCAAAGCTTAGAGTATATGTTAAGTTTGCAAGTCGGCAAGCTGGGTTTGACGAATCTGAATGTGATTAATAACATACCCGGTGCTTTTGGCATTTTCAGGAAATCTTTTCTCCAACAAATTGGGGGGTGGAATACGGGTACTGCTGAAGATCTCGATTTAACCCTACGCATTAAGCAATATCAAGGACGTTATCCACAACTCCGGTTTGAATATGAGCCCGGTGCCGTATCGCATACCGATGCACCTGAAAAATTCAGTGATTTTCTGAAACAACGATTAAGATGGGATGGAGATCTTTGGTATACCTATGCGAATAAGCACAAGCGCGGGATTTCCCCTTCAATCATGGGTTGGGGTAACTTCCTATTTATACTTTGGTACGGCATCCTGTTTCAGATCATTATGCCTTTTACCATTGTGCTCTACACGATCTATATGGCGATCACCCAACCATTGCCATTCTTTTTAGCCAGCATAGCATTAGTTTATCTTTTTTATTTAGGTCTGATACTGGTTCAATTTGTTTTATACCTTGCGGTCCTTTCTGACAGAAAATGGGAAGACTGTAACGCCTTTTTGGTATTGCCAATTTATCCATTATTTCTGTTCATAGCGCGTCTCTGGAGTGCGATTGCTCTTCTCAATCAAATGTTCAACAAAGGTCACTTAGATTCTGCCATGGCTCCCTGGTGGGTTCTGAAAAAGGGTAAACAATGAAGATTCATTGGTACCTGTTACAGGTATTGTTCATTTTGCTGCCGATCAGTGCTGGGGCTGAAGTCAGAACACTTGCGGACTTTTATTCGCATTTGGATCAGGCAGCTTCCGTTCTGAAGACACAAGCAGATCTTGAGGCACAGCAGTTTCATTTGCGGGCTAACGAAGCACAGAAGGGTTGGGAGGTATTTGGCGGCATATCAGGAGGTTATCAAAAAAGCCCATTTGCAAGAGAGCCTTTCGGTAACTTCTTTGACCCCATGGCCCGTATCGGTTTGCGTTACCCTTTGCTGGGCAGTGCTGAAAGACAAGATCGTGCGATTGGGGATGCGGAAACCCAAGTCAAAATTGAGAATGTCCGTCATGAATGGAGCAAAAGATTAGCTGCACTGTTTATAGAAGAGAATTACGCGGCTTATTGGAGCGCTGAGAAAATGCTGGCGTTGAATCATGCCTATACTCATCTGCGCATTGCAGGCATCGAAAAAACATTGCGGCAGAGGCATGAAACGGGATTACTACTCATGTCAGATTATTTCGAGTTTCTATCTGCTTTTGAGCAGGCAGAGCGGATGCGATTAGAATTTATTAACAACAAAGAACAAGCTTTAATGAGGTTAGCGCATTTAACGAATACTTCCGTCGCACCTTTTGAGGCAATTAAACCCAGGCTAAACGAGATAACGGGTAACTTAGCTTATGATATCAAGCAGCTTGACCTGGATATTTTGCAAACTCAAATAGATAATTTACGCAAGGTCAGGGAAACACAAAACTGGCAAGGGATTGATTCCGATTTATCAGTCGTTGCATTCGGCGGACCCGCGATACCACATCCTTCTCCTGATTCAATGCAATGGGGATATGGGGGGGCGGTGGGGTTCAATTTTAGGATGCCGCTTGAAATCGTTAGCTATCGAAAAAATGAACAATCGCGTTTAAACAGTCAACTTATTAGCTTTCAAGCTGAGTATACGCGGCGGGATCAGGAATTAAATCTGGAATTCAGATCTATGCTAGGCCGTTATCAACAGCTCATGCAACAAATAAAATTTCAGCAAACCCGGCTTGATGCAACCCGGGAATCTGTGCGCGAGCGGTATTTACGCTTGCAATCATTGGATGGAGATGTTTTCGAAAAATATATTCAAGCTATTAATACGTATTACAGGACTGCCATTGAATACGTGGAAGCGGAGGCTGAACAGTGGAAGCTGCATGTTCGTCTGCGTCAATTTGTTTCTACACCGGGCAGCACGAGTGAAATCGCGCGTGCTGACACGGATCTGGTTGGAATGCTTGAGCCACTGAAAAAGGCTGGTCAGTTTTTTGAGAAGCGAATGGCGAAAGAAACAAAGCCACTGAAATTAGCCAATTCGAACGATCGATCGACAGTAAGCCGATCGAATTCAACATCAATGAATTTCTCAGTTTATGTCTGGAATTATGACGATATTGTAGGCCAGCCTGGATTTTGGGAAAAAAGCCAGTCAATGGGAATAAACCGCCTATTGCTTTCTTTAAATGAAAAGCAAATTGCATCAATTGCTTCTCATCCCGCCGCATTAAATAAATTCTTGCAGGATGCTAAGCATCGGGGCGTGAAAATTGAATTATTACTGGGTGATCCAGATTGGATTCTTCCAAAAGAGCGTGTGCGGTTACTGGAAATTATCAAGCGATTAAAATCTATTCATTTTGATGGATTACATCTTGATATCGAACCCGATCAACTTCCCGGAGAATTAGCTGGAAAAAATAAGTTGGAAGAGTTTATAGAAACAATTCGTCAAGCCACTCGTATTTCTCCCTGGCCGGTTGCAATGAGTATTCATCCCCGTTATCTGGCGAAAGAAACATCCTTTGACTTATGTATACCCTGTCAATTGAGAGAGAGTGGTGTAAAAGAAATCACGGTAATGTATTACTCTATGAATTTAAACAGTATTGCAATGACAATGAAATCGGCAATGCAACAGTATCCAGAACTCATGTTTAGCCTTGCTCAGAGCCTGGAGCCTGAATTAGCTGTAGAAAACAGCTATGCACACAAGCCGCAAGCATTTTTTAGGGACGCAATGCAACAGCTTGATTATCATTTGCGCGCCTCAAATTTTAGTGGACTTATCATTCAATCATTGAAAGATTGGGAAATATATATTCATGAAAATCCGCTTTAATCAACCAGAGCAAAGGATACCGAATGACGACCGGGGCATACGTATTCAGTATGGGGAAGCAAAACGCTCTAGAAGACCGTGGCGCTGGTATTTGATTTTAGTCGTTTCTAGCCTTCCCTTGCTATATCTGGTTGGATTGGTATTACAAGAAATGCTGATTGTCAAAGCGGACGGGCGCATTACGGTACCGCATATCATCGTGCGCGCGTCGATTGAGGGCTATGTAAAGCAGGTATTTGTCAAATCATTGCATGCGGTGACAGAGGGTGAAGAGCTGGCCATATTGGAGAATTTGCCACTGGAAGATAGTTTTCAGCGGCTAACCACTGAAATTAATTTTCTGAGTGAGGAAAGAAACAAGCTACAGCACCAATCAGGCAATGCGGCGTTGCAGTCTATGCCATTGTTGAAGTTTGCCCAGGAACAGGAAAAATTCTATCAAAATCGTTTGCATCAATATGAATCATTATTTAAGCAGGGCGCAGCCACACAAGCTGAAGTTGCAACAGCGCGTAACCAATATCATGGTGCGCTTGAGAGTTTAGTGCTGCATGAAAGGTCGCAACGACGAGACCAAGGGTTTCCTACAGATACTCTTCAAATGGCGAGCCGGATTAGTCAATTAAATTTAGAGCTGGAACAAATTAAAGCTCAGAAGAAACAGTTACTTATTAAAGCGCCCGCAGAAGGATTAATCACAGAATTATTTGTGCAGCCCGGAGAATATCTAGGGAAAGGTCAACCATTTTTAGACATCATCTTTCCTGAAAAAGCACATATCAGCGCGTTTATTCCGCCGAAATATCAGGATTATGTGGTAATTGATCAGATCGTTACGGTAATTTTTCCCAACGGAGAAGCTGCCAAAGCTCGGATTACCTCTATTCCAGGCGTGACTCAAAAATCACCGGCTGACGGCATTAATTTACTAGAATACCCTCGATCAGCCATATTGGCTCACCTGGAATTTATCAATCCGGTAGAAACACCATTAATTAATGGTGCGCCGGTTGATATTCGTTTTCCATTTTTTCAGTGACCGGGTAGATTTAACAAGCCGCTAAGTTTTGCGTAAAGGCAAATCAGGTTGCAGGCGATATGCGCGGCGGCCAGTGCCGTGATCTGGCTGTGATCATAAGCAGGCGCAACTTCAACGATATCCATGCCGATCAGATTGATCCCAGCAAAACTACGAATGATCGCTATGCCTGCGCAGTGGATAAAACCCGTCGAGACAATGCGTTCAACCTCTGCAATCACGGTATCCGTGCCATGCCGATTTGCAACGCGCACCTGAGACAATCCATTTTCATAATGTGATTGACTAGAGCGGATTCAAAATTTTGTTACCAGGACAAAGACCCGCCCAATGGATATTTGCAACAGGATGTGGTTATAATGATCTGCGTATATAAACTTTTGTATTAAAGACGCTATGCAGCAATCTGTCTATCGCAAACAAATTGGCTTAATGTTGCTGACCGCCGGTTTGATAAGCGGTTGTGCTTCCATGTTTTCCGGCACTTCGCAGCGATCGACGGAAATACGCGGTGATCAAGCGCCTAATCTTACCGCCCCTTACAACAAACCTTATAAAGTACAAGGGATAACCTATTATCCGATGCGATCAGCTGTCGGATATCAGGAAGTCGGTCATGCATCCTGGTACGGTTCAGAATCAGGCAATCGCACAGCCATGGGTACGCGTTTCGTTCCTCATGGTTTAACCGCAGCCCATAAAACGCTTCCGCTGCCTTCCAAAGTCAGAGTTACCAACCTGCACAATGGCCGCCATGTCGATGTCCTCGTCAATGATCGCGGACCTTTCAAAAAAGGCCGAATTATCGACTTATCCCACGGTGCCGCAAAGAAAATCGGCCTGCACGGGGTGGCCAAAGTCAGAATCGAACATCTTGACGATAAAGTCAGCCAGAAATGATTGATCTAAATTGCTTCTTACTTATTATTAAGGAAACGCTGAATAACTCATCGCGCAGTAGAGATCAAGCCGAGTGATCATGTAATATTGCGATAATTTGCCCAATTTTGACCTGAATCGCATCATTTTTTGCATTATTACCCTCATTTCTTGTTTTCAAGGCGCAACTAGGCTGCCTGTTCTGCATAGCCACCGGCGAGCCAACAGCAAATTGGCAAGCCCGAACAGCGAGAACATCTGAGCGGTATTTTTGACCAATCCCTTGTAGC
>NZ_JAKFWH010000035.1 GCF_021731985.1 Nitrosomonas sp. | reverse complement strand
GTGTTTTATAACAACCAAAGACTGCATTCATACCTGGATTACAAAAGTCCGAACCAATATGAAGCTGAAGCAGCAAAAACGATGAAAGTTGCTTAACTGGGGTGTCCGGTTTTACTTGACCAGGTCAAGCACATTATTACCACCCGCCTTCCCCGCCCCATGGGCCAGCGAATGGGGTCAGGATCGGTTTGGTTTATACATGGATTTGGATTATCAAGGTATCCGCCAGCGCTTCCGCTGGATCATGCCCGGTACGTTTCAAATGGGCTCACCTGACATGCAAGCGGAAAGATACCATAACGAAACGTTGCACGAAGTCACACTGACACAAGGCTTCTGGCTGGCTGACAGCGCATGCACGCAAGCGTTATGGACAGCGGTAATGGGCGTTAACCCCAGCCGCTTCCAGGATGACCCAAATCTTCCGGTGGAAAATGTCAATTGGCGTGATGTGCAGCAATTCATCGAAAAATTAAATACATTGTTTCCGGATTTACACGCAAATCTTCCAACCGAAGCGCAATGGGAATACGCCTGCCGTGCGGGCACCCAGACACCGTTCTCTTTTAGAGAAAACATCACGCCAGAGCAAGCCAATTATGATGGCAATTATCCTTATGCCGGAGGCGAGACAGGCCTGTACCGTGAAAGAACAGTTCCGGTTAAATCATTGCCGCCGAATCCCTGGGGATTATTTGAAATGCATGGCAATGTGTGGGAATGGTGCGCGGATTGGTATGCGGAAGAATACCCTAAGCAAGCAATAACTAACCCGCTTGGCCCTGACCAGGGTACATCCCGCGTGCTGCGTGGCGGTTCCTGGGGCAGCGGCGCAGGGTACGCGCGCTCCGCTGACCGCCTCGGGTATATGCCTGACGGCCGCGTCGACGACTTCGGGTTTCGCCTGATCCTAAGTTGAAAAAGCAGGCAAGAAGCTTGTAGGCCAAAAACCAGTCACCTTCGGGCAGACAGTCGAGACGGAGCGAGACGGTCAGGCCGAAGGCATGAAAATTTTTAAGGTGAGAAATTTCATTGCATCATCTTTGAGGAGTTTTATCGTGACCATTCGTATCGAAGATATACATGAAATGGATTTCAGTGATATCGCTACTGGCGAGAAATTGCAGCCGATTCATCCAGGGGAAATTCTGCGCGAAGAGTTTCTTATTCCGCTGAAAATAACACCCCATGCGCTTTCTCTGGCCTTGCAGGTTCCCGCGCCGCGCATTAACGATATTGTGCGGGAACGTCGCGCGATCAGCGTCGATACTGCGCTTCGGCTGGCACGATTTTTCGGCACCCGCGCGGAATTCTGGATGGGGTTGCAAACTGATTACGACATGGCAATTGCGCGCGCCAGCTTGAGTGATATATTAAACCGGATTCAGCGTTTTGAACCGGTTTAAGCGTAGCGAAAAATCTTTCTAAACCACAGCAGTTTTACACAAACACCTCCCCCAAAAAATCCGCAATCGACCGGTACGCCCGGTTCGCCGCCACTTCTTTGTACACCGTGCCAAAACTCGGATTATTGGCTTTCGGATTGGTGAAAGCGTGCATCGTACCGCCGTAAACGTGCACTTGCCAATCCACATGAGCTTGGGTCATTTCGGTTTCAAACGCGAGCACTTGTTCGGGCGGCACCATCGGGTCGTCGTGGCCGTGCAAGCACAGCACTTTGGCAGTTATTGGTTCATTGGCGACGTTGCCGGGGGCAAAAATGCCGTGAATGCTGATCACGCCTTTGACATCCGCGCCGGAGCGCGCCAGTTCCAGTACACACATGCCGCCGAAGCAGTAACCCATTGCGGCAACTCGGGTTACATCGACTTGCGGCAGTTGCCGCACGGCGTGTAGTGCGGCGTTGATTCTGCGGCGCAATAAGGCGCGATCTTGCGCAAATGGCGCCATCAAAGCGCCGTTTCTATCCGCGTCGCCATCCGCACCGAATATACCTTTGCCATACATATCCAGCGCAAAGCCCACGTAGCCCATGTCGGCGGCTCTTTCCGCGCCCTTGCACGCCAATTCGCGCCGCCCGCTCCAGTCGTGCGACACCAGCACGGCGGGTTTGGGTTTGCCGGTTTCGTGATAGGCCAGGTAGCCTTCGAGTTGTGTATCGCCATCCTGATAATCGATCGTTTTTATAATCATGTTGTCACCTTGACTTGAAAGTAGTGATAATCTCACTGCGTGTCTTATTATATATCCCTAAAATTGACCCAAAGGACTTGATCATGACAAACAAACTGAAACAATTTGCAATCGGTGTTTCAACGCTTTCACTCTGGGCATTATCCACTCCCGCTTTCGCGCAGGATTTTCCAACGCAAAAGGTTTTGCCGCTGGAATTATCAACCCAGGCGGCAATGGCGGCAATCAAAAAATGCCACGACGATGGCTTCAAAGTCAGCGTAGCCATTGTGGACCAATCGGGATTACTCAAGGTGCAGTTGAAAGCCGATGGCGCCGGACCGCATACATTGGATAGCAGCCGCCGCAAGGCCTACACCGCCAATAGTTTACGTGATTCAACGCATAAATATGCCGTGCTGGTCACGCAAAAACCGGAATTGCAAAGTTTGACCCGCTTAAATGAAAACATTCTGTTATTGGGCGGCGGTTTTCCGATCAAGATCGGCGGTGAAGTGGTCGGCGGCATCGGTGTCGGCGGCGCGCCGGGGATTGAGTTTGATGAAGTCTGCGCCAGTGCGGCGCTGAAAGTCTTGAAAGCGGATGATACGTTTGAGAAGAAGTAACTACTTTCTACGCATCATCGCTGCATAACCGATGAACAGCTCTTCCAGGAACAAACGGGGATTCAGCGGATGATGCGACAACTGCTGCTTGGTATTTAAAGCCCGAGCAAAGGTAATACATTCCAGCAAATCAATCTGCTCGCTTAATGCTTTGATGGGAGTTGACTGGTTCAAATAGTAACGAATCTTACCGGTGGAGCGATAGCTCACCAAGTCATAGCACCACTTTTGCAACCAATTGACGACGGTTGGCAGACTCGTTTGCTGCAACGTTCCGGCCAAAGTTAGCGGATCCAGCTGCTTTGGATTGGCGACGTGTTGGATGAATTGCTCATAGTGCGCCGCATGTTCCCCTTTATCCAACAACAAAGCCTGTAATGGTGAATAGCTGGCGGCTGCGAGGCGGCCTTCAGGATCACTGACCGCCTGCTGTTTTAACCATGCCACTGATGTTTCAACATCGGGAACCGGCATGGCGATTTGCTGGCAGCGGCTGCGTATCGTCGGCAACAAACGTTGCGCTTGATGCGTGACCAGAATAAACAAGACGTGTTCCGGCGGCTCCTCGAGTTTTTTTAACAACGCATTGGCGGATGCCGTATTCATCGCCTCAGCCGGATAAATCAGGATAACTTTGTAACCGTTTTGATGCCCGGTCATATAAACAAAATCGGTCAGTTTACGAATCTGATCGACACCGATTTGCTGGCTGGCGGCTTTCTTGGTCGTAGCGCTGCCGGATTTTTCCTCGGCCTCCTCTTTTTCGCTAGTCTCGCCTGTATTGACTGTTAACGCTTCCGGCATGACTTGATAAAAATTCGGATGACTACTTTGCTCGAACCAGCCGCAACTTAAACATTCCCCGCACGCTTTACGTTCCGCAGTTGGCGCAGTGCATAACAATGATTTCGCCAATTGGCGCGCAAATTCATATTTGCCGATCCCCTTTTTCCCTTTGAGCAATAATGCATGCCCGCGAAATTCACGATTCTGCGTCAATTTCCGCCAAATTTCCTGCTGCCAGATAAAAATATCAGCCATGATTCAGTACGCATTGTAAGGTTCGTTCAACCGCAGCTTTGACTTCGGCCAAAGATTGACTGCTGTCGATAAGCTTGATTCGATCAGGGAATTGTCTGGCTCTGTCCAGATAAGCGGCACGCACGCGCTGGAAGAAATCGGCTTGTTCTTTTTCAAAGCGATCGACGCTCTTGATTTGACTGACACGCTGCTGCCCTACCTCTACCGGCACATCGAAATACAGCGTCAAATCGGGTTGCAGCGTGCCTTGCACCCATTGCTCCAAAATCGCCAGTTTACCGCTATCCAATCCCCTGCCCCCGCTCTGATAGGCAAAGCTGGCATCAGTGAAACGATCCGATATCACCCATTGCCCTTGCGCTAACGCAGGCAAAATTACTTTGTCCAAATGCTCGCGGCGTGCGGCAAACATCAATAGCGCTTCTGTTTCAGGATGCATACTGATGGATTTATCCAGCAACAAAGCACGTAGTTGTTCGCCTAACGGTGTCCCGCCCGGTTCGCGCGTAACAACAGCGCTCAATCCCGCACGCTGCAATAGCTCGACAATCCAGTCAAGCTGAGTCGATTTGCCCGCGCCGTCAATGCCTTCCAGTGTAATGAATTTGCCTTGCTTCATGCGATTCCGGTTTTCAAGTTTTGTCCAGGTAAGCTACCATGCATGGACATTCAATTATCAATCCATTCTATCATGCCCATTGATGCTACCGGTTTACTCGACACCGCTCAATTTATCGCTTCACCGAATTGTGATGAACGCCCGGCGGGCACGGAAATCAGCTTATTGGTGATCCATAATATCAGCCTTCCGCCGAATGAATTTAGCGGCAATGGCGTGATTGAATTGTTTACCAACCAAATTAATCCAGAAGCCCATCCTTACTATCAGACTCTGCAGGGATTGAAAGTATCTGCGCATTTTTTTATCCGCCGGGATGGTGCGGTGATTCAGTTTGTGTCCTGTCATGATCGTGCCTGGCATGCCGGTGTATCCAATTGGCGAAGCAAAGATCGCTGCAATGATTTTTCCATCGGAATTGAACTGGAAGGCAGCGATATCACGCCGTTTACCGATGCGCAGTATACGACACTGATTGCACTGACACAGTACTTATGCGATCACTATCCAATAAAAGATATCGCCGGACATTCCGACATCGCCCCCGGCCGCAAAACCGACCCGGGACCTTGTTTTGAATGGCAGCGCTATTCCGCCGGAATAAATCGTGGCGACTTATTCCGTGCAGCCGGGCATGTCTCAATAGGCCATGAAAACCCGTAGCACTGCCCAACTTTGACCAGCAGCCTCATAGCTCTCCACACAGAAGAAATTTTAGGGCACCTCTAGAAATCCAAATTTCGTCACAACACTTTGTTGCTCACAAAAAATGTTTCCTTACATATCAATTATATGCCGCGTGACCATTTTTTGCTCGCGCCTCGTTTTGTTTGGAACTTTGAATTTATAGAGGCGCCCTTTAGGAAAGAATCTGATTGACTAAGATTCCAGTTTGATGTTTCAGTCATTGATACCACTGATTTGTTTTCTGTATAAATTGGGATACAATCTTGCCGATGAATACGATTCAAACCACAGAAGTTTTCGATAAATGGTTCGATGAATTGAGGGATCGAACAGCCAAAGCGCGGATTCAGGCGCGAATCGACTGGGCGGAAGATGGCAATTTTGGCGATTGCAGCCCGGTTGGAGAAGGCGTATCCGAAATGCGCATTCATGTCGGCGCCGGATATCGCGTGTATTACACACAAGTTGGCATGGAAATATTTTTGTTGCTGGCCGGTGGAGACAAATCGGCACAACAGCGGGATATAGAAACAGCGCTTGAATTGGCGCGCAAGATTAAGGAATAACCCATGGATAAAATCAAATTACGACGCTGGGATAGTGCCGAACACCTTAAAACTGAGGAAGACATCGCACTTTACTTCGAAGCCTGCCTGGAAGAGGCTGGCGATGATGCCGCTTTTATCGCCAAAGCGCTTGGAAACATAGCCCGCGCGCGCGGCATGACTCAGCTTGCACACGATACCGGACTTGGCAGAGAAAGCCTTTACAAAGCTTTGTCCGGAGACGGCAATCCCAGCTTCTCCACGATCCTGAAAGTCATTAAGGCACTCGGATTGAAGCTGCATGTCGAAACACCCGGACACTGAGTTTGTCTGTAAATTGAGAAAGGATCCGATTGACTAAAATTCCAATTTGACGTGATCCCTTGCCGTGCATATAAAAATAACTTGATCAAGGTTATTTTTGTATGCACAATTATGTAGGTGAAAATCACATTCGATCCCGCCAAAGATTCTATCAATATCGCCAAACATGGCGTATCTATGGCACTGGCTTCCGAACTTGACTGGGAATCTGCTCAATTGTGGCTGGATACGCGCAAGGAATACGGTGAAATACGCATCATCGCCCTCGCTCTCATGAAAACACGCTTATTTTATGTGGTATTCACCGACCGCGGCGACTATCGCCGCATTATTAGCCTGCGTAAGGCAAATGCTAGAGAGATTAAACGCTATGTATCTCAAGACTAAATCAGGCAAAAAAGTGTATTTGCCGACACCGGAAGAAGATGCAGTCATCACCGCAGCCGCGATGTCCGATCCGGATGCTTTACCGCTAACCGATGCCGAGTTTGCGAAATTAAAACGAGTAGGTCGTCCGCGCGCCGCTGTAACCAAAGAACGAATCACCATTCGCTTATCGCGCGAAGTGGTCGAATCGTTCCGCGCTACCGGCAGCGGCTGGCAAACACGCATGGATGAAGCACTCATGGAGTGGATACGAGAGCATCGCCCATGATTGGCAGGCGAATGTGAAACATTTTCGAGGAAGTAAAAAGATGCAGTTTATAAATGGCGAGCATTTTGGCCTATCCTCAACACCGTAGGTTTGATGTTAGGCTTTCTTCGTCAGCCCAACCTACCGCGCTTTCTGCTGTTAAAAGTTATTTGGTAATTTTATTTGTTTTCTTTCTGACTTGAGGTTTAGATGGTTGCTCGGATTGTTCTGCATCTTTATTAGCTACTTTAATCTTGTCCTGAAAATTAACAGTAGGGAGAAGAAAAGTACCACGAATACATCTGGAAGACAGCGTCATAACTTGTTCTCTAATGGCGCTGTATAAAATAGCGCAACCATTTACTATAGCCATTTCTTCGTGCTTCTCATCTGGTATTTTGTTGTTAGTTATTTCAAATAATCCAGATGCTTCAACATCTATGGTATATGGCGCTATTTTCCCTGATTCGTTTTTTATGGCTATACGAAGAATTACATGGTATGACAATTGGTCATTTTTATCCTTGAGGGTATGCATTGCAATTGATTCACCGATATTTACTCCATTGAAGTCAAAAGATGTTTCGGTCAGTTTATCGTTCTCATCTTCTTCAAATGGCCTCGGTCGTACCATGATGCCATGGTAATGCATTTCCCTGAGTTGTATTGGACTAGGCTGCATATGCGTAATCTGAATCATTCGCGCACGGCGGAATGGGCAGAAGCGTCTTATATTCCTTTTCAGAGATCCTGGTGTGATAGGGTGCTTTCTTTGCCGAAATTGGTAAAAGATCAACATTTATATTGCATCCAACGGCACGAGCAAGTTTTACCATGCTCTCGATCGTTAGGTTAGCATCGCCACGAAAGACTTTAGAGATATATGCATTGCTTGTGTTCATTGCGCGAGCCAAATCAGCGTAACTTTTGTTGATTTCTCTGCGTCTTGCCTCAATCGCAATAGCAAAATCCAGCTTTGCAGAATCCATCCAGTATTCGTCGCTCTTTTTCGCTTCATCCAATATGCTTCTTAATGATTTACTTAGTGCCATTTTATACCTCTTCTATTACATTTAGACTGCCGTTATCTACAGATAGCCAATAAGCTTTGTATGCATCTTTTGCTCGTCTAACGGCGCTCGGGTCTGCTTTTTGAGTCTTCTTTATGATTATTTCTGTACAGACTGCAATCATTTCCCCTTTGCCATGGAAAAAAATCAGCCTTAGCTTCCCTTGAATAAACTCATATAACTTTGGTTTTTTGCATATTTCATGCACTAATTTGCTTGAAAAAGAATCAAATCCTCCATCTGATATGCGATCAATCTTGTCTAGGAGATTATTGCCATATCTCTCATATTGGCTTGATAGATTCCCCTTAAGATCATTATATACAGGGCATTCTCCATCCTCATCAGCAATAGCTGAAACCTTGAATTTTCCGTTTGCCAGGATTCTTATTTTCAATTTTAGCTATTAACTTATAGGTTAATATTCTCTATTATTTTTAGAAATATCGCAACTTAAAAGAGAGTGTCAACAATAACCTATTTTGCAATTATTGGTTAAAAACTCAAAGCATCAGATCTTGACATCACTCATTCACAATCGACTAATCAACCGCGCATCACCCGGTAATTAGCCACCAACCGGCACTCCCCACCCGGTGCCACTTCGACGACATCGTCCGCCGCATTGGTGGTTTCAACACACAGCAAACGCTTGTAATCGTCATCCTCCAAATCCGCCATGTCCTTGGCGATTTTCTCCCACGGATTCCACACCACGGCGGTTTTGCTGCCTTGCGAGGTGATTTGAATACGGCGATTGAGGGCTGCGTCGTCGATGGTCAGGGTGTTGTCGGCGTTCAAATAAATGCGGTCTACTTCGGCGTCGATGGTCACGTCACCTGTTTGATGTTTTTGTACGCTACCGCCACCGGCTTTGTCGAGATACTCGCAACCGGTCAGTCCCACTACTTTCGCGCGGGTAATGTCGCCGACCTTGAAATAGGTGTGAAACGCTTGCGTGATGGTGAATTTTTCCTTGCCGGTGTTACGCGTAATCAATGACAGGTTCAAGGTGTCGCCGATGACAATTTCTTGCCGCAGGCTAAACGAATGCGGCCAAATGGCTTGCGTCTCCGGCGTATCATCCAGTCCGACGGTCACTTTGATATCGCCATTACTCAGCGCTTCGGTCGCTACCACATTCCATCCACGGTTGCGCACAAAACCGTGCCCCGGACGGCCTTTACCTTCCGGATCGGCACCGAACCACGGCCAGCAAATTGGGGCGCCGCCTTTGATCGCTTTGCCATCCTGGTAATACGCTTTCGCGCTCAAAAACATCACATCTTCCGGCTCACCGGCGGGCTGATACGACAATACCTGGCCGGCGTGAATCGAGATCAGCGCTTTGGCTTTGGCGGTTTTCACCTGAATCATCGGCAGTCCGCCGTTGCCCGCGATAAATTCCACTTGACCTGCGATACCGAATTGCGTGTTGAGTTGTTCGATCGTCATGATTTTCCTTTATTAAATTGTTGTTTGATTTTCTATTCGTGAATGGGCTTGATCCGGCTAGCCGCAAGTTTAGCACGGCTCCGCGCTTCGTCTGTATTGGCGCCGTTCGCTAATGCAACCCCCATACGACGGCGTTTGAAAGATTCAGGTTTGCCGAACAACCGTAAATCGCTTTGCGGCACGCTGAGCGCATCAGTGATACCGGTAAATGTAATGCCCTTGGCTTCGAGTTGTCCGTAAATCACCGCGCTGGCACCTGGCGCCAGCAACGCCGTATCCACCGGAAATCCCAATATGGCGCGCGCATGCAGATCAAATTCACTTTGCTTTTGACTGCACATTGTCACCATGCCGGTATCATGCGGACGCGGACTGACTTCGCTGAACCAGACTTGGTCGCCTTGAATAAACAATTCCACGCCGAATATGCCGAGGCCACCCAGATTCCCGGTTATTTCCCGGGCGATTTCTCGTGCGCGCTCCAATGCCACCGGCGACATCGCCTGCGGTTGCCAGCTTTCGACGTAATCGCCATGCACTTGCACATGCCCGATCGGTTCGCAGAAATGTGTTTGAACGTCACCGTTGGCATCCAGCGCACGCACTGTCAGTTGCGTGATTTCATAATCAAAATGAATCACGCCTTCGACAATCACCCGTCCTTGATTCACACGGCTACCGCTCGCAGCATAATCCCATGCCGCTTCAACCTCCCCGGCATGATCGATGCGCGATTGCCCTTTTCCGGATGATGACATGACCGGCTTGACGATACAGGGATAGCCGATTTTGCCGTCAATCGCGGCGCGCAATTCATCCAAACTATTGGCAAAGGCATACGGAGAAGTCGTTAAACTCAGCGTTTCCGCAGCCAGGCAGCGAATGCCTTCGCGATTCATCGTCAATTTAGCGGCACGGGCTGTTGGAATCACGGTCGCAATACCGGCTTGCTCGATTTCAACCAGCATATCGGTCGCGATGGCTTCGATTTCCGGCACGATAATGTCGGGCCGTTCCTGTTCGATCAGCTCCCGCAACGCTTGTCCATCGGCCATATTGATCACATGCGCCCGGTGCGCTACCTGATGTCCCGGTGCGTCGGCGTAGCGATCCACCGCAATGGTTTCCACGCCCAGGCGCTGCAACGCAATAATGACTTCCTTGCCCAACTCGCCGCTGCCCAGCAGCATGACTTTTGTCGCTGACGGACTCAGCGGTGTACCGATAACCGATCGTTTATTCATGGTATGTTTTCCTTAGTTGCTGTTCTTTTTGTATTTTGTTGTTGTAATGCCCATTGCACATGCTCGCGCACTAACGCTGAAGCATCATCCGATCGGGCTTGTAATGCTTTAACGATTTCGTTCGCGTAAGGCGCGTTGCCCAAACCGACGGCGATATTGCGCAACCATTGCGGATAACCGATGCGGCGAATCGGTGTGCCTGCCAGCTTCGTCTCAAATGTTTCCTGATCCCAACCAAACAACTCTATCAGCGATACATCATCCATGCCATTGCGCACGTGAAAGTCGTTTTCGTTGGTGATTTGGGCGAATTTATTCCACGGGCATACCAACTGACAATCATCGCAACCATAAATGCGATTGCCAATCAGCGGACGTAACGCTTCAGGTATGCTGTCTTTTAATTCAATCGTCAGATAGGAAATGCATCGCCGCGCGTCGACCTGATAGGGCGCGACAATCGCTTGCGTGGGGCAAATATCGATACATTTGGAACAACTGCCACAATAATTTCCGGTTTCCTCATCCACGGGCAGTGGCAAGTCCACATACATTTCTCCGAGAAAAAACATCGATCCCGCTTGGCGCGACAGCAATAAAGTATGTTTGCCGCGCCAGCCCAGCCCGGCTTTCTGCGCCCAGGCCACTTCCATCACCGGCGCGCTGTCGGAAAAAACCCGGTAGTTGAACATCCCCGCTTCCGCTGTCATTTTGTCGGCCAGTTTTTGTAAACGTGCGCGCAAAACCTTATGGTAATCGCGGCCCAACGCGTAACGCGAAATAAATGCCTGTTCGCCCGTATTGATCACATCCCAGCTATTTTTGGCAGAAGGTGGCGCATAATTCATGCACACGGAAATAATGCGCTGCGTTCCGGGCTCAAGTTCGGCTGGGCGGGTGCGCTTGGTGCCATGTTTCGCCATATAATCCATGTCACCGTGATATCCTTGCTCCAACCAATTAAATAGACCGGATTCCACTGCTGACATATCCGCATGGGCATCGGCAATGCGAATGTCGTGAAACCCGAGTTCTTTTCCCCAAACTTTAATGGCAACCGCCAAGGCGGCATAATCAGGTAATTTATTTGTTGAGATATTCTCTTGCATAACGCGCATTCTACAGATTCTGAACCCGTACAGAGCTTGACTTATGATCTTGCTGACGAAGCAGCGATGCTGGCTCTGGGTAAAAAAATGGCTGCTTGCCTGCATGCCGGATTGACTATTTATCTGTTTGGCAATCTCGGAGCAGGGAAAACAACGCTCACGCGCGGTATTTTACACGGCCTTGGCTATCATCATGTAGTCAAAAGTCCTACATACAATTTAGTTGAAATCTATAAAATTTCTAGGTTATACTTCTATCACTTTGATTTTTATCGTTTCAATGATTACCTTGAATGGGAAGAAGCGGGCTTCCGAGAATATTTTAATTCAGACTCAATTTGTGTGGTGGAATGGCCTGAAAAAGCCGGTGATTTATTACCAAAAGCTGATCTACAAGTCTTTTTCAGTATTCTTGAAACCGGGCGCAATATTGAAATCCGGGCTGGCACAGAACCAGGAACACAATGCTTGATACAGTTAAAAAATCAGAAAATAGTGTGATTGCGTATTTTAATGGCAGCAGGCTTGCTTCCGTAGAATATGTCTTTTTGACATGCTTTATTCTGATCTTTCTATTTCTAAGTCAGCCTGTTCTGGCTGCGGACACTACTGTTCAATCCGTGCGTGTTGGATTAACACCCGACTATACGCGCATTACATTGGAATCCAATCAGCCGCTTGAGTATGAATTAAGTATGCTGGAGAACCCACATCGCGTTGTTATCGATTTAAGTCATACCAAACTTTCTCAGGCGCTGGCCTCGCTACCCCAGAAAGTCGATGCCATCGACCCTTTTGTGCAGAAAATTCGTGTCGGTCAGTTTACTCCCCATGTTATCCGGCTGGTATTCGATCTAAAATCAAATGTTGTACCACGCACATTTGTAATTGAACCCAAGGAGAATTTTGCGCATCGATTGATATTGGATATTTATCATCCGGATAAAGCTACCAAGGCCGATTTGAATGCCCGCGTCAATCCCGCTGCTACCGCTGATTTTGAAAACGATGTTCTGGATGAATTGGTTGCCACCCTGGTACAAGACGGCAATAAACTAAAAACAAATCAGACGCCACTTATTCGCCCGCACTCGCCAAAACCGCAGCTTAATCAAGCCAAGCAACCCGGCAGCTTTCAAGCAGCGCAAAACCGCAAACCCAGTGCGGCGCCACAGAAAAGCTTGGTTCCGCGAATCATTATCGTAGCGATTGATCCCGGTCATGGCGGCAAAGATCCGGGCGCAGTAGGTTACCAAGGCACCCACGAGAAAGATATTACTTTGGCAATTGCCAGAAAGCTTAAAGAGCGCATCGACAAAGAATCGAATATGCGTGCTGTTCTGACCCGTGACGGCGATTACTACATACCGCTTCCGCAACGGCGTATTAACGCCCGGCGTGCTAATGCAGATCTGTTTATATCGATACATGCAGACGCCAATCCTAAGGCGCACGCGCACGGTTCCTCGGTATTTACCTTATCTGAGCATGGTGCCACATCAACCACGGCCAGTTGGCTTGCTAATAAGGAAAACAGTGTCGATAACGATTTAATGAGCGGCATTGACATCACATCAAAATCAAAAGCTATTAGAGAATTACTGCTGGATCTGTCACTCAGTGCAACCATTAATGACAGCGTCAAATTGGCTGAATATGTTTTGAAACAACTGGGTGGCATTAATCATTTACATAAAAGAAATGTCGAGCAAGCCGGTTTTGCCGTACTTAAATCCCCTGACATCCCTTCCATTCTGGTCGAAACAGCTTTTCTCAGCAATCCCAAAGAAGAAGAGAAGCTACGCAGTAAAAACTACCAGGACAAAATGGCCGATGCGATGTATTTAGGCATTAAAAAATACTTTGCGGACAATCCGGCATTAGCACGCTCTGAAATGGCTCAGGTAAAATAAACACGTTTTCTTGCTTGAAGACTAATATTCAGCGCAATCTGTTTCACAATAACCCTATACAATAGTTTTTCTTGTTCCGGCAGATCACGGTACGTTTAATATAGGCTGTCGAGAACCCTGCATAGTTAATAATTTATCGCTATTGATTATAAACATAGTTGGCGTTTCTATGAATCAGACCAAGCCAAATTCGACACGCACCAGCCATTCTCAGAAAACGATGAACCAGTGGTATCAACTTTGCACTAAGCAGGGCTATCCACATATTAGCCTGACGGGTAATTACACTTTAACGGCGCTGGAACGCATTTGGGAACCATTAGCTAGCGAACTGATCCAGCAGGCTAAAAATAAGGATCTTTATTGGGATTTAACGGGCATTCAGCAAATGGATACCGCAGGCTCTGCCATGTTATGGCGCGTCTGGAAAGCGCAACGGCCCGAACATTTACAATTGCGTCCTGAACATGAAAAAATGTTTAAGCGGCTGGAAAATCTCCCCAATCTCCAGCCGGAAGGAAAACAGAGAGACCTACTATGGCCCATAACAACTTTAGGCGGGTTAGCACTACTTTTATGGCAACATACTCTGGGTCTGATTATATTAATTGGCCAATTGTTGATTGATGTTATTTACTTAATCCGGCATCCTATTTATATTCCGTGGCGTGAAATTTCTGCAAACTTATATCGCACTGGCGCACAGGCGTTGGGTATCACAGCTTTGGTCGGCTTTCTGATTGGCATCGTAATCAGTTATCTCTCTTCCAAACAATTACAGTTATTTGGCGCAGATATCTTCATTATTAATATATTGGGAATTAGCATTATTCGCGAATTGGGTCCAATGCTGGCTGCAATTTTGGTAGCCGGCCGTTCCGGTTCATCCATGACGGCACAACTCGGTGTCATGCGCGTAACCCAGGAATTGGATGCTTTGACTGTTATGGGGATCTCGCATAGCCAGCGCCTGATTTTACCCAAAGTGCTTGGCCTCGGCATTGCAATGCCATTATTAGTCATGTGGACCAGCGCGATCGCCTTGCTGGGTGGCATGGTCGCGGCAGAATTACAGTTAGGTTTAAACTATCAATACTTTCTGACCGCATTACCGGATTCGGTACCCATAGCCAACCTGTGGCTAGGACTGGGGAAAGGGGTTGTATGCGGCATGGTCATTGCGCTGATTGCATGTCATTTTGGTTTAAGAATCAAACCCAACACGGAAAGCTTGGGGGAAGGCACAACCTCCTCTGTTGTAACAGCTATTACAGTGGTTATTATTATCGATGCAATTTTTGCGATTATATTTTCTGATGTCGGACTTTCCTAGAAAAATGACAAATCCGGAATGCGTCATTGAAATTGAATCGCTAACTACCCGCTTTGGCAATCTGGTTGTTCATCAAGATATCAATTTATGCGTTTTACGTGGAGAATTACTGACGTTGATCGGAGGCTCGGGTAGCGGAAAAACGACATTGCTGCGTCAAATGCTTGGCCTGGAGCAACCATCCCAAGGCAGTGTTAAAATTTTTGGTAGATCCCGGAAAGATCCCGGCTTTAATCGGCAGAGAAAGAAAATACGCAGCCGTTCCGGTGTGCTTTTTCAGCAAGGCGCTTTATTTAGTGCATTATCTGTGTTTGATAATATTGCTTTACCGTTACGTGAATTACACACCCTTAGCGAGGAAATGATTCGTGATTTGGTTATGATTAAATTAGATATGGTGGCCATCGGACCTGAGCATGCGAATAAAATGCCCGCCGCCCTATCCGGGGGAATGATCAAACGTATCGCTTTAGCACGAGCCCTGGCTTTGGATCCTGAACTATTATTTCTCGATGAGCCCACTGCCGGATTGGACCCGGAATTAAGTGAAGGTTTTGTAGAACTGGTGCTTGCATTACGCAGTGAAATGGATTTAACAGTTGTCATGGTGACACATGATCTTGATACACTGGTAGCATTATCCGATCGGATTGCAGTCCTGGCTGATCAACAGATTATCGTGACGGGCACCTTAGATGAAGTATGCAACTTTCAGCACCCGTTTACTACCAGTTTCTTTAAAAGCATGCGACATAAGACTGATCAAAAAAATTATCCGGAGCAAACATGGAAAACCGCGCCCATGCCCTCGTAGCAGGCATATTTGTTATTTTCCTGAGTATCACAGTGACTTTAGTCGCGGTATGGTTTAGCGGTAATAATATCCAACGCAATGCTTATCTCGTGGTAACTAAAGAGTCTGTGAGTGGACTCAACCCGCAATCCGCTGTCCATTATCGCGGTGTTAATATTGGCAAGGTTGAAAATATCGAATTTGATCCTGATGATCCGCATCAGATTCTGATTCAGATCTCGGTTGATGAGAATGTTAGGCTTCAGAATACTATTTATGCACAACTGGGATATCAAGGCGTCACTGGATTGGCTTATATACAACTCAACGATGATGGCACTGGTGATGAGCAATTACCCAGCGACGCACAAATCCCAATGCGCCGCTCGTTACTCGATGAGGTGACTGGATCGGGCCAAGACTTGCTCAGCAATGTGAATCAATTGGTATTAAAATTACATCAGTTATTGGATGACCAAAATCAAACACATGTCTCGCAAATTCTTCAGAATATCGAAAAGGCCACCAGAAATTTTGATGGCATTGCAAGCCGTTTACAGCCTGCATTAGTGTCTTTCACCGAACTTACAACTGAATCTGCCACTCTGGTTAGAAATTTGGATCAATTATTGGGTGAGCTAAATATTACCGTGGCAAAAATCAATCAGAAAGAAGGTATTTTTGACAGTCTTTCTAATAGCACACAGGAACTGGCAACCACGATTCCTGAGTTGCGTAAAGTGAGTAACAGTATTGCGCGTAATTCAAATAATTTAGATAAAGTATTGAATCAACTGGAAGAGAATCCACAAAGCTTATTATTCGGCCGCCCGCCATCACTTCCCGGCCCTGGCGAAGCCGGTTTTGTCCCTCCTGCAGGCAAACTTCAATGACAAAAATTGCGTTATTACTGATCTTTATCGCTTACCTGCTCACAGGTTGTGTAGCGTTCAATAAATCACAATCCCCAGTTTCTATTTACGATTTTGGCATGCAACATGCGCAGACTACCAAACCGATATTGCAACAATCACTGCAGCATCGAAAGAGCTTGCTGATTGCCGACGCAACAGCGCCATCATGGCTGGATAACAATGCAATCCATTATCGGTTGCTTTATCAAAATCCCACGCAATCCTATACGTATGCCAGCAGCCGTTGGCTAGCATCCCCCGCTGCCTTGCTTACCCAGCAAATACGCAACCGCATCGTTGCAAGTACCAGCGAGCAAGTCATAAAAGACAACAGCACAGCAAAAGCCGACTATGTTTTACATATTGAATTGGAAGAATTTACTCAGCTATTTGATACGACGGATGCGAGCCATATTGTCATTGGCTTGCGAATCAGCTTGGTTGAGCGCAACACACGCAAATTATTAGCCCAGAAAGATCTCAGCATAACTGAAAAAACATCCACTGCAGATGCAGCAGGCGCCGTATCCGCTTTAAGTTCAGCAAGCAATCAGTTAATTAATGAATTGGTTGATTGGCTGACTGCCGAATTATCCAACGTTAGGCCTTAGCGCCTACTGCCAAAATTAATCACGAGTTTGATTAATTTATTATTCTCTTATGTTAGTATCCCGTAAATTTATTGCTTCAGGGATTTTCTCATGCGTTTATTGTTTATCTTACTGTTTTTAGTCTACCTGCTCAGTGCTTGCGGTCTTAAAGGTCCCCTTTATCTTCCGAAAACGGATGAAGCCAATCGTCCATCATCCACTGAAATTGAAAAGAAATGAGCGGATTTTCTGAATTTGTCTACCATGACAATGAGCTCTATGTTGAATCTGTTCCGTTAAAACAGATTGCGGAAGAATTCGGCACGCCATGCTATGTCTACTCACGATCTGCCTTAACCAAAGCGTATCTGGAATTTGATTCTGCTTTTTCTGGCCGGGATCACTTAATTTGCTATGCAGTAAAAGCCAACTCCAACATTGCCATACTTAATCTATTGGCACGGCTTGGCAGCGGCTTCGATATCGTATCAGGCGGCGAACTGCTTCGGGTTATTAAAGCAGGCGGAGATCCAAAGAAAATAGTTTTCTCCGGGGTTGGTAAGAATATTGATGAAATGCGCCTGGCACTGGAAGCCAATATTCTGTGTTTTAATGTGGAATCTGAAGCGGAGTTAAATACTTTAAATCAGACCGCAAAAGACATGGGCAAAATTGCACCGGTTAGCTTACGCGTAAACCCAAATGTTGATGCAAAAACCCATCCCTACATTTCTACCGGTCTTAAAGAAAATAAATTTGGTATTCCGGCCAATGAAGCTGAAAGAATTTACCAATCCGCTCACCAGTATGCCCACATCCGTTTTACCGGATTAGATTGTCACATTGGCTCGCAACTGACAGAACTTGAACCATTCATGCAAGCGAGTAGCAAAATGCTTAATCTACTCGATACTCTGCAATCGCAGGGCTTAGCGATTGAACATCTGGATTTAGGAGGCGGCTTAGGCATCCGCTATACCAATGAAACACCACCGTCGATTAAGGATTATGTTTCCGCGCTGTGTGCCAGCACCCAACAAGTCAAACAACGCCTTTTAATTGAACCAGGCCGCTCACTCGTGGGTAACTCAGGCATCCTGCTGACCCGAATCGAATACCTGAAACATACGCCCGCGCGAAATTTCGCCATTGTCGATGCAGCGATGAATGACTTAATGCGTCCCGCACTTTATGATGCCTATCATGAGATTCTTCCAGTCGCCAGAAACAATGAGGAAATCAAAAATTATCAAGTTGTAGGCCCTGTTTGTGAAACAGGCGATTTTCTGGGTCATGATCGTAAGCTTGGATTGATCAACGGTGATTTATTGGCAATTATGTCAACCGGCGCCTACGGCATGAGTATGAGTTCAAATTACAATACCCGGCCACGCGCCGCTGAAATTATGGTGGATAAAAACACAATCCATATCATCCGGCAACGTGAGACAATTGATCAATTAATCGCTACCGAACGAATCTTGTCTTAATTTAATGGCATAGATTTGGAGATGCACTCAATTGTAGTAATATGCCTTATCGTTTTATGACAAATCAGTAATGACAAGCCTCTCTTCTAGTTTCGATGATGAACAGTATCAGGACCATATTTTGCAAGGTGTATCTCGCACTTTTGCATTAACTATTCCACAGCTACCCGAAGCGTTACGCCGCGTTATCGGCAATGCATATCTTCTATGCCGCATCACCGACACCATTGAAGATGATAGCGCTTTAACTTTAGAACAAACCCGGCAACTATCGCACATGTTTTCTGAAGTGGTGCGTGGCAACGCATCCGCCGAAGATTTTGCACAACGGCTATATCCTCTGCTTTCCGAACATACAATTCCAGCAGAACATGATTTAATTAAAAATACCCCTGCGGTCATTCGCATCACGCATGGCTTTAATCCGACGCAGCGCAATGCACTGGAGCGTTGCGTTCGAATCATGGCACAGGGCATGGCCGACTATCAGGAAACAGAATCTCTGGAAGGGCTTAAAGATCTGTCCGCAATGAATCAATATTGTTATTACGTTGCCGGGGTAGTCGGAGAAATGTTAACCGAATTATTCTGCGATTATTCAGAGGAAATTAATAGTCAGAAACCTACCTTGATGAAACTTTCCGTATCCTTCGGACAGGGATTGCAAATGACAAATATCCTCAAAGATATTTGGGATGATCGTAAACGCGGCGCTTGCTGGTTACCGCAAGATATTTTTCTTAAAAATGGATTTAATCTCGTTGATTTGCAGCCGGGTACATCCGATACCAAATTTCAGGCCGGATTAGCAGAGTTATTGGGCGTAGCCAAAGGTCATTTACAAGACGCGCTGCTATATACCAGTTTGATTCCCCCCCAAGAAAAAGGAATTCGCCGGTTCTGTTTATGGGCAATCGGTATGGCGATCCTAACTTTAAATAAAATTAATCAACACCGGGATTTTTCTGAAGGAACTCAAGTTAAAATAAGCCGCCGCAGTGTTAGAGCTACCATTGTAACAACCAGTTTGTTTGCCAGTCAGGATTGGATATTAGAATTACTTTTTAAAATAACATCCAGCAAACTCCCTGAAGTAGCTATACACAAGGAAACTCATTTCAGCGATTAAGCACATAATCAATAACCTGCTATATATTAATCGAGTTTAACTTAAGAATACAAAGTATTATGAAATCATTGGTCACTGGTGCAACAGGATTTCTTGGCTCTGCTGTTATGCGATGCTTGCTAACGGCGAATCATGAAGTTCGTGTACTGGTAAGACCGGATAGTGATCGGAAAAACCTGGAAAACTTCTCTGTTGAGATTACTGAGGGTGATCTACGGGATCATCAATCGCTAAGACGTGCCATTAAAGGTTGCGATAATCTGTTTCATGTTGCTGCGGATTATCGTCTTTGGGTTCCTGATCCAGAAACCATGCATGAAATTAACGTCAATGGCACACGCGCACTGATCATGGCAGCGACTGAGGAAGGCATAAAGCGTATTGTTTATACCAGCAGCGTAGCAACGTTAGGTTTAAAACAAGATGGATCGTCTGCTAATGAAGATACGCCATCCAATTTCACTGCCATCGCAGGATATTACAAACGTTCTAAATTTCTGGCTGAACAAATGGTGAAACAGCTGACCGACGATCACCAGTTACCAATAATCATCGTTAATCCATCAACTCCGATTGGTCCCGGAGACATCCGCCCCACTCCAACAGGCCGTATTGTTCTGGATACTTTAATGGGTCGAATGCCGGCTTATGTGAATACCGGATTAAATATTGCGCATGTAGATGACATTGCCTATGGTCATTTACTGGCTTATCAGCATGGGAAGCCGGGAGAACGTTACATACTGGGTGGCGATAATATGTCTTTGCTGCAAATCCTGCAGACCATTGATGCAATCAATGGAACACAACAGAATCGCATCAATATACCGATCGGCTTAATGCTTCCAATGGCGTGGCTTATGGAAAAGATTGCATTTTTCACACACACTGAGCCACGAGCTACCCTGGATAGTATTCATATGGCAAAAAAACTAATGTTTTTCTCCAGTGAAAAAGCACACCGGGAATTAGGCTATCAATACCGCCCCTCAATTGAAGCGCTTAAAGATGCTGTTAAGTGGTTTAAAGAGAATGATTACTGCAACTGATTGATTTTTTGCTTATATTCTATATATAACGTATTAAAATCAATGCTTCGCTAAGCGAATCATTCAATCATCCGCCGAAGATTCCGGCTCTGCTTTCTGCTTCTTCCATTTATCGTAGCAATCAAGGCCGCAGTAGTACACAATATAATCAATCGCCTTGACACTCGTTGCCTCGGATAGCGGTATTTCTCTAAAACATACCTCACAAGACACTCTTTCTGGCTCAATTATTTTCTTTTGCTCAATCATTTCAGAATCTCCTGACAATGAGAATTGGCCGTGCTCAATTTATCCAATTGTATCTTCTGACGAAAACATCACCCATTTAATCGACGTGAAACCACGCAAAGCTTTTGCCAGAAACCAGTATGGTAATAACCCGCTTGGACTTGTCGGCATGGTTAAATGCCCGTCATCGGTAACATGAGCATCTTCTCTGCGTCATTGTCCAGGCGGTTGTGGCGCAACCTGCAGCCAGCCTCCCGGACAATTCTTAACATAGGGATAGTAACCATCCGGGTTCTGGCAATAGTACCAATAATTGGTTTGTGGTTGAGCCGATTGCGCTGGCTGAGACTGTTGCTGCTGTATATAGACCGGTGGGGTGGTCGGCACGATCAGCTGCGGAGGATAATAATAAGAAGGCGGATAATAAAAGGGATAACCAAACCCACTCATGCCATATCCACCAAATCCATACCCCCCGTACCCGTAGCCACCATAAAACCCCGACCCGTAATAGCCCAAACCAATACTTAAGTGACTATGCCCATGCGCCAAAACAGAGTTACTTGCCAGGACTGCAAGTAGCGCGATCGCCAAATATATCAATTTAATATTACGCATAGAAGTCCCACTGAGAATTTGTACTGTAAGACTCAAAATTAGACTGACACATTACATCAGAATTCCATTCACTAAGAAAATACTCTGGAGCTTCCATTTATACTCAAATTTTTCAAAACATCAGATGCCTTGAAAATTTGCATACTCCACCCATGTTAAGTGCAAGAACAAGGAAATTCAAAATCTTTTCCGAATTAATGTTTGTTTCTCCTGTCGGCCTTTATCGACGATAATGGCTATCTGACTTTACTCATCGAACAAAGGCAATCTGCAAATGCATAAAGAAACCCAAGAGAAATCTAAGCGCGCGGTCGTGGCAGCTGTCCAATTGCCAAGCGTGACCGACATGGAGTTTGAAGCATCGCTGACCGAGCTACGCGAGTTGGCAAAAACACTGGGGTTCGAAGTTGTGCGAACATTCACGCAGAAGCGTTCCAGTTTTGATTATACGGCTTACTTGGGCACCGGAAAGCGGGAGGAAATACGCCAGTTCGTGAACAACGAATTTGAATCTGCCGGGTGGCAGGAAACCGAGCAAACTGACGCACTGGACGCAAACGATATCGACGTCATCCTAGTCGATCACGAGATTTCACCTTCACAGGCGCGCAATCTCGAAAAAGAGATTGGCTGCACAGTGA
>NZ_JAKFWH010000052.1 GCF_021731985.1 Nitrosomonas sp. | reverse complement strand
AAGCCTACTTGGAATTGGATACGGTTCATGGCCATGGCAGTTCCTCTTTGTTGGCGGGTTCGCTTGGGTCAGTATGCACCTTATAATAGAAAAAATCGGGTTTGGCTGAACAATCTTTCTAATCAGGTTAATTTTTTGCTGGGAAATGGATAATCCGGGCTGGGCCATCCAGCTTTGTTTTGTTAACCAGCGCCTGCAAGGCAGCCGGAAACTCACTTTGTAATCGTGACATGCTGGCTGACAGGTTCGCACGGTAATAAACGGCTTCGTAGGCAACCGGTTGATCCAGCGCATCCCGGACTTGCGGCTTAAAATTACGCCACGCAATATCAATCCAGCATTTACGCTCTCCATCGATAAACACGAACTCTTCACGATCAATAATCGCCATATACTGCATGCTGCGAATGGGAACAAATAAATGTTCGGTAGGACAGCGTGCTAATAAGGTAATTGCCAGATTATAAATACTCGCCGGCAAATGACGCGCTTCCCGGCTGATTTCAGGATCTCGATAGCAGGTAATTTCCATAATTGATCTCGTAGCGCATTCTAAAATTCCGGTGTGGTGACCATTCTGCTTACTTCCAACAAATCAGCACAAAGGATATCAATACTTGTGTTACCTTACCGCCGTTGCCGCAGGAACTCAAGAGGGCAAGAAAACAATTACCGTGGTTTTGTTGGAAAAATAAAAAACCGGTTTAATAATACGATATCCCTAAGAAATAAGAACCATGTCACTCTACAAACTTTTTAATCATTTTATCTCACGTTTGGGTCCTGGATTATTGTATGCAGGTGCCGCTGTCGGTGTGTCGCATTTGGTGCAATCCACGCAGGCGGGTGGAATGTTTGGATTTGATCTGATAATTGCTATCATTATCATCCATCTGGTTAAGTATCCTTTCTTTGAATTTGGACCGCGCTATACCGCTGCGACGGGGCAAAACATATTACACGGCTATATGAAACTCGGGAAATGGGCCGTTTGGTTATACCTGCTCATGACGATAGCCACCATGTTTATCGTTCAAGCGGCTATTACTGTAGTTACTTCCGGTTTGATAACGCATATTTTTGGACTGGAAGGACTTGGCGGACATGATCCGCAGATAGTAGCATTGATCATCAGCAGTGCATTACTCCTGTTTTCCTTCACATTACTGGTGAGCGGTCACTATGTATTGTTAGATAAATTGATGAAAGTCATCATCCTGGTACTCACGATAACTTCTGTTGCTGCCGTGATCATGTTGTTGTTCGATAATCCAGGACATCATAAAACGGCAACTGTTTTTTTCTCTTTTTCTGATACCGCACATTTAATATTTTTAGCAACATTCCTTGGTTGGATGCCTGCGCCGCTGGATCTTTCCGTGTGGCATTCCATCTGGTCAAAAAGCAAGAATGAAAGCGACGGTAAGATAACCAGCATGAAAGAAACCTTATTCGATTTCAGAGTCGGCTATATCGGAACCGCATTCCTGGCGATATGCTTCTTATTACTAGGTGCACTCGTCATGTATGGCAGTGATGAAACATTTGCACCCGGAGGCGCTGCATTTGCAGGCCAGTTGATGAATATGTATGAACAAGCCCTGGGACCATGGGCTTATCCTGTTGTTGCCATTGCCGCACTGGCCACCATGTTTAGCACCACACTGACCGTACTAGATGCTTTTCCGCGTACTATTAGTGCTTCGCTTGAATTGTTGTTCCCTCAACAAATTAAGCATCGCAATAATGAGAGAACTTATTTAATCTGGTTATTCGTTATCATCACCGGCACATTATTAATACTGTTCTTTTATATGACCTCCATGCGGGAAATGGTAAAAATTGCCACCGTGATTGCTTTTGTTGCGGCGCCCATTCTGGCAATACTGAACATGCAGGCGATGTTTAATAAAAGCATACCTGACGAGCATCGTCCCGGAAAACTCATGTTGCTCTGGTGTTGGTTGGGAGTGGCTGCTTTGTTGGGATGTTCGATCAGTTATTTACTACTTTAATCTGTATCTTTTAATCGATCCCGATGCGCCCCACTCGACTTGAGAAACCTGCAGCCACACGCAACAATTTGAAAACGATTGCCGCTCTGCTGCCCTATTTATGGGAATTCAAAGTCAGAGTTGTCCTGGCACTTAGTCTGTTGGTATTGGCTAAACTCGCCAATGTTTCGGTGCCCCTGGTTTTAAAGGAAATTGTCGATGCCTTAGATCAACCGCGTGCCATGTTGGTACTACCGGTTTTTTTATTGGTTAGCTATGGCGTCTTACGCCTGTGTAGTACCTTATTCGGGGAATTGCGCGACGCAATCTTCGCCAAAGTAACGCAACGCGCGATCCGCCGGGTTGCGAACAAAGTATTTATGCATTTGCATACATTGTCTTTGCGCTTCCACCTGGAGCGTCAAACCGGCGGGGTTTCGCGCGATATTGAGCGTGGTACGCGCGGCATTTCATTCCTGCTAAATTTTATGCTGTTCAATATCTTGCCTACCTTGCTGGAAATCAGCCTGGTGCTCGCCATATTACTCAGCAAGTACGACATCTGGTTTTCCATCATCATTTTCTTGACCCTATTGGCCTATATTACCTTAACGCTGATCGTTACCGAATGGCGCATGATTTTTCGCCGCACCATGAACAACATGGATTCAAAAGCCAATACCCAGGCAATAGACAGCTTGCTGAATTACGAAACGGTAAAATATTTTGGCAATGAAGCCTGGGAAGCGCGCCGTTACGATGAGCATCTGCAATCCTGGGAAAAAGCCGCTGTCCGCAACCAGACTTCACTGGCAACATTGAATGCCGGACAAAGCGCCATCATCGCTGCGGGCGTCACATTTTTAATGCTGCTGGCCGCCGATAAAGTCGTCGAGGGCAGCATGACCCTAGGTGATCTGGTGCTGATCAATGCCTTTATGTTGCAACTTTACATGCCATTGCATTTTCTGGGTTTTGTTTATCGTGAAATCAAGCATTCTTTGGCTGATATGGAGCGCATGTTCACGCTATTGGATGAAAATAAGGAAATTCAGGATAAACCGGATGCCCAAATACTCAATGCGCAAAATCCAGCTATCCGCTTTAGCCAGGTTAATTTTAATTATGAATCCAACCGTCAGATACTGTTTGACGTCAGCTTTGATATTCCAGCTGGTCAAAACATTGCGGTGGTAGGCCAAAGCGGCTCGGGGAAATCCACGCTCGCACGCTTACTGTTCCGTTTTTATGACGTGCAATCGGGTTCCATTCTTATCAATAATCAGGATATCCGGGATGTCACCCAGCAAAGCCTGCGGGCATCCATGGGTATCGTTCCGCAAGATACGGTGTTATTTAACGACAGCATTTTTTACAACATTGCTTATGGGCGACCGAATGCAACGCAAGAAGAGATCTACGCGGCAGCCCGATCAGCACATATTCATGATTTTATTGAAAGTCTACCGGAAAAATATGCAACGCTTGTCGGCGAACGTGGTTTGAAACTGTCCGGGGGTGAAAAACAACGTGTGGCTATCGCTCGCACTATTCTGAAGAATCCGGAAATACTGATTTTTGATGAAGCGACATCGGCACTGGATTCAAAATCCGAAAAACGCATACAAGCAGAATTAAAACGCATCGCAAAAAACCGCACCACATTAACCATTGCCCACCGGCTTTCCACCATCGCCGATGCCGATCAAATTCTGGTGATGGATCATGGCCGCATCATTGAACGCGGCTCCCATACGCAACTACTGGCAGCCAACGGCACTTATGCGCATATGTGGGAGTTACAACAACAAGAAGAAATTAAGCAACATCAGCAAGTTCCCCTCTCCTGACAACCGGGAAAAACCACTCCAAAGAGCAATTGCTTCCGCACCACTCCTAAACAATGCCCAAGCTTCCTGTCCCATGCGCCATTCATTATTTGTACCGGCAAAGAAAATACCGGAAATACTAGAAATCCAGAAAATACAGGGAAAACTAGCCTTATCTCCAGAAATGAATTTTCTAGCCATATGCTAACTTCTCACTTCAGAATCTGCCGTCGATAGATTGCATAATCACATTCTAAGGAGTTACCGTAATGCTAGTTTCTGTTGGTTATCTCATCATTATTATTTCTGTATTTGGCGGTTTTGCATTAGCGGGTGGTCATCTCGCTTCTTTGTGGCAACCCGTTGAGGTGCTTATGATTGGTGGTGGTGCTCTAGGGGCTTTAGTGGTTGGCAATTCGAATAAAGCCATTAAAGCCACTCTAAAAGCGCTACCTACTGTTTTCAAAGGCTCCAAATACACCAAAGCGCTTTATATGGATTTAATGACATTGCTCTATGAAATACTCGGAAAAATCCGTAAAGAAGGATTAATGTCCATTGAAGGAGACGTGGACGATCCAGCCAGCAGTCCTATCTTTACGAAATACCCCGATATTTTGGCTGATCACCATATCACAGAATTTATCACGGACTATTTAAGGTTAATGGTCGGCGGCAATCTCAATTCTTTGGAAATTGAGAGTTTAATGGATAGTGAGCTGGAGACGCATCACCAAGAGGGTGAAGTCCCCATACACGTGGTCGCTAAACTGGGCGATGGATTACCTGCTTTTGGCATTGTGGCTGCTGTGATGGGGGTGGTACACACCATGGAATCAGTTCATCTTCCACCAGCAGAATTGGGAATTTTGATTGCTGCGGCGTTGGTGGGCACATTTCTTGGAATTTTACTGGCTTACGGATTTGTCAGCCCGCTCGCCGGAAAACTTGAACATGGTTTGCATGAATCCAGTAAGCTATTTGAGTGTATAAAAATCACACTGCTAGCCAATTTAAATGGCTATTCCCCGGTTCTTGCAATTGAATTTGGCCGAAAAGTCTTGTTCACGACCGAGAGACCATCTTTCCTTGAGTTGGAAGAACATGTCAAACAGAGCAAAACGAAGTAGTTTTTCCACAAAGATTTCCCATTTGAATTGCGAGAATAGTTATGGCCGATGATCTTTCACAGCGCCCGATTGTCATCAAGCGGATTAAGAAGGTAGCGGGTGGCCACCATGGTGGTGCCTGGAAAATTGCTTATGCTGACTTTGTCACCGCTATGATGGCATTCTTTTTATTAATGTGGTTACTGGGATCATCTACCAAGAGTCAATTGGAAGGCATTTCTGAACATTTTAAAACACCGTTAAAAGTTGCCCTGATGGGTGGATCATCCGTTGGCGAAAGCAGCAGTTTAATTAAAGGAGGTGGAACCGATTTGACACGTCAGCAAGGTCAAGTACAGAAAAGTACAGCGGAAGAAGATAAAAAAGCCAAAAAAATCATCAAGGAACGCGCCGAATTGATCAAGCTTGAAGGGCTAAAAAAGAAAATAGAAGATGCGGTTGAAGCCAACCCATCATTAAAGAAATTTGCAAACCAACTTTTACTGGATATCACATCAGATGGACTAAGGATTCAAATTGTCGATGAACAAAATCGTCCTATGTTTGCATCGGGAAAAGCCGAATTGCAACCCTATACAAAAACCATTCTGCGCGAAATTGGTAAAATGCTCAACGATGTCGAAAACAAAATCAGCCTCTCCGGGCATACGGATGGAAAACCATTTCCAACCGGAGACAAGGGTTACAGCAATTGGGAGTTATCGGCCGATCGTGCGAATGCTTCCCGGCGAGAGCTGATTGTTGGTGGCATGGATACGAGCAAGGTTCTACAAGTCATCGGTTTATCTTCTGCCGTGTTATTTGATAAGGATGCCCCGCTCAACCCCATTAATCGCCGGATCAGTATCGTGGTTATGAATGAGAGAGCTGAGAAATCCATCACGATGGATAAGCACACACTCGATATTGATATGCAAGATGAGCCCAATAAAGAATTATTACAGAGCCCAGAAAATAGCTCCTTATAACACTACCAATCCTAAATGTTAAAACACCTCCATCCAGTCGTTATCGCGCTGCTTATTCAAATAACCACCCTAGTGTCGGTTGGTTCTTTTATAGTAGTGCAATCAGCCATTGCATTGAGCCTATTCGAATGGGGCCTAGTGCAGGGATTATTGGCCGGATTGATCAGTTATTCCATGAGGATGCCGGTATGGTGGATTTCGATTCACCTAGCATTCATTCCTCTGGCTATCACTACACTGGCGTTAAATATTTCTTCAACTTGGTTTCTGGGATTTTTTCTCTGCTTATTATTAATTTATGGAAAAACTTATAAAACCCAAGTACCGCTTTATCTTTCAAGTAAAAGGGTAAATCATGCACTGGAAGCACTATTACCTGAGCAAGGGCAATTTTCTTTTGTTGATCTAGGAAGCGGCTGCGGCGGCTTAGTGAAGAATCTGGCGAACACCCACAGAAATGGCATATTCCACGGCATTGAATCGGCACCTTTGCCATTCTTAATCAGTAAACTAAGAAATCTATTTTGCGCCTCAACCTGTAAAGTATTTTGGGGGGATTTCTGGGAATACGATTTCTCAAAATATGATGTTGTCTATGCCTATCTGTCGCCGGTTCCTATGGAGTCGCTTTGGCACAAAGCGATTAAGGAGATGCGTCCGGGCAGCCTACTCATCAGCAATACTTTCATGATCCCTGGCATCACACCGCATAAAAGTATCCAACTCGATGATTTTTCAAATTCTACGCTGTATCTATGGAAAATATAGATCGCCTGAATTACGAATTTTTATGAGCGCCGCCAGGTTGTACCCTGTGGATTGTCCTCAAGAATGATGCCTTTTTCCAGAAGATTTTTACGGATTGCATCGGCATCGGAATACCGGCCTTCTTTGCGTGCGCTTATCCGTTGCTGAATCAACTGTTCAATCTCATCTTGCGTTAAAGAATCCAATTCACTAGTTACAACTTTATTTTGCAAATAATCTCGCGGATTCTGTTGCAACAAACCCAATAAATTACCCAGTCCTTTTAGTAATCCCGCATTCTCTTCTGAGCCCGTTTTATTGATGTCACTGGCAAGCTCAAACAATACTGCAATTGCTTCCGGTGTATTAAAGTCATCATTCATTGCAGTTTTAAATCTCTGCGCATGAAGATTATTCCAATCGATCGTCGGCATATCAACCGGTCTTACTTCCTTGAGTGCAATATATAGACGATCCAGTGCAAGTTTTGTATCTTTGAGATGCTGATCAGAATAATTTAATGGGCTGCGGTATTGTGCACGTAAAATAAAGAAACGCACCACCTCAGGTTGATAATGTTTCAGTATTTCGCGAACCGTAAAAAAATTACCTAAAGACTTTGACATCTTTTCATTATCAACGCGCACAAATCCATTATGCATCCAGTAATTAACAAATGGATGATCATGCGCACCTTCACTTTGGGCAATTTCATTTTCATGATGTGGAAATTGCAGATCCTGTCCTCCGCCATGAATATCAAAATGCACGCCCAATAGTTGTTCACTCATTGCCGAGCACTCAATGTGCCAGCCTGGACGTCCCCTTCCCCAAGGAGATTCCCAAGACGGCTCTGCCGGCTTGGCCGATTTCCACAGCACAAAATCCAATGGGTCCTTTTTATTCGAATCAATTTCTACGCGTTCTCCGGCACGCAGATCATTCAGAGATTTTCCGGAAAGTTTTCCGTAACTTGGAAAGTTGTGCACAGCATAATAAACATCACCATTACTTGCCTGATAGGCAAGATTCTTTTCAATCAAGGTGCCGATCATACGGACCATGTTTTCGACATATCCCGTTGCACGCGGTTCAAAGGTCGGTGATGAAACGCCTAGCGCTGAAGAATCTTCATTCATGGCTTGAATAAAACGATGTGTCAGTGTTTCGATTGATTCATTGTTTTCTTGCGCGCGTTTGATAATTTTGTCGTCGATATCGGTAATATTCCGTACATAGCTGACATCAAAATCATTCGCCTTAAACCAGCGGACAATCGTGTCGAAAACAACCAGAACCCGCGCATGCCCTAAATGACAGAAATCATAAACGGTCATGCCGCAAACATATATTTTTACTTCTCCAGGTATAATGGGAACAAAGTCTTGTTTTTCCCGGGCGATTGAGTTATAAATTTTAAGCATAAGGCCAACAGATAAAATTGTAGAGTCGACTATCTTCTTGATAGAATTCGGATGTTCTTGATGAGTGAATCAGGAAATAAATAGCCAATGAGTATAGCATATTGTAAATATGAAACTCTTACCCTCGTTTATAACTAATAGGATAACTATGCGACTCTGCCAGATTTTGATTTTTCTGTTTTTAATTTCGATAAACCTGGGTGTTAATGCCGCAGACATACGAGTTGAAATGAAAACGAATATTGGGAATGTTGTACTCGAGCTTTACCCAGACAAAGCACCCAAAACAGTTGAAAATTTTCTGCAATATGTTGAAGAGGGTTTCTATAAAAATACGCTGTTCCACCGTGTGATATCCGGTTTTATGATTCAAGGCGGCGGATTCGATACTACTTTCAATCAGAAACCGGCCAGACCACCGATTCAGAATGAGGCTGCCAATGGTTTAAAGAATGAAATTGGAACCATAGCAATGGCGCGCACATCGGACCCGCATTCTGCTTCTGCGCAATTTTTTATCAATGTCGCGAATAATGGATTCCTTAATTATAAAGCACCCAGCCAAAGCGGTTATGGATACACTGTATTTGGCAAAGTAATTACCGGCATGGAAATTGTGAATAAGATCGCATCCACACCAACTGGGTCAGGCGGCCCTTTTCCAGGAGATGTGCCAAAAAATAGCGTAATTATCGAAGAAATTATTAAATTACCTGTTCCTGAGAAACAGAACCCTCAATAACAGGAATCACAAACCCACAAAGGATTGATATGGTCAGATTACAAACTAATTTTGGTGTAATAACACTTGAACTGGATAGTGAGAAAGCGCCTGAAACTGTACAGAACTTTTTAAGTTATGTTACCAGTGGATTTTATGACAACACATTATTTCATCGTGTCATTGATGATTTTATGATTCAGGGTGGCGGATTTGAGTCCGGTATGAAACAAAAAACCACGCAAGCACCCATTCAAAACGAGGCTGCAAATGGACTCAAGAATGATACTTATACCATCGCGATGGCACGTAGTGCTGACGTGCATTCTGCAACCGCGCAATTTTTTATTAATGTGGCCAGCAATGGGTTCTTAAATTATAAATCCCCATCATCGCAAGGCTATGGTTACTGTGTGTTCGGAAAAGTGATTGAAGGTCAAGATATTGTTGATAAAATTAAGAAAGTTAAAACCGGAGATTCTGCTGGCCACCAAAATGTCCCGCTCGAAGATGTTATTATTCAGAAAGCTGAAGTAATTTAATCACTGGCAAGTAGCAAAAAGCATTTTTGAGTGTACGTTAAACATGTACTTACAATCGTGCTTTTTACGACAACCCTCGTGCCAGATCATCCTGAAGATCTTGTACCGCTTCTAACCCCACTGCGATGCGTAGCAACCCATCGGATATGCCAGCGGCATCCCGTGCTTCTTGACTAATACGAGCATGAGTTGTTGTTGCGGGATGTGTCAGTGTGCTCTTAGCATCGCCCAGATTAGCAGTAATCGATATCAGACGTGTCGAATCAATAACACGCCAAGCCGCTTCTTTGCCGCCTTTCACCTCAAATGTGACAATACCGCCACCTGATTTCTGTTGACGTTTTGCCAACTCATATTGCGGATGGGACATTAAGCCAGGATAAAATACACGGGTCACATCCGGTTTGGACTCCAGCCACTGGGCCATTCTCAGGGCATTACCGGCATGTGCCTCCACGCGTATTTTGAGTGTTTCCAGACCTTTCAATATAACCCATGCATTGAATGCGCTGAGCGTTGGTCCGGCTGTACGCAAAAACCCATATATACCGCCATCCATTAGCAATTCCTGGTTACCTAACACGGCGCCCCCCAATACCCTACCTTGCCCATCCAAATACTTGGTTGCAGAATGTATGACAATATCAGCACCCAGCTCAAGCGGTTTTTGCAGAATGGGTGTACAAAAACAATTATCGACGACTAGCCAAATACCAGCCTTTCTGGCAACTCTTGATAATTCAGCGATATCTGAAATTTCCGTTAATGGATTGGACGGCGTTTCCAGAAAAAATAGCTTGGTGTTAGGCTGTATTGCAGTTTCCCATGAATTAACATCCGTAGCCGATACAAACGTGGTATCGATATTAAATCGCTTCAATATGTTGTTGAATAAATTGACAGTGGCACCGAATAAGCTGCGCGACGCGACGATATGATCACCGGCAGAGAGTAATCCCATTACGCATGCAAGTATTGCTGACATACCGGAAGAAGTTGCAATACATGTTTCTGCGCCTTCCAGCACCGCAAGCCGCTCTTCGAATGCAGTTACAGTCGGATTGGTAAACCGGGCATAAATATTCCCCGGCTCACTCCCGGAAAAGCGCGCAGCTGCCTGAGCGGCGCTATCAAAGACAAAACTTGATGTTAAATACATTGCCTCGGAATGTTCATTAAACTGACTACGATGAATACCGGTATGGAGTGCAAGCGTCTCTGGTTGTAAATGATCAGACATGTATATAAAACCTCAAGCAAAAACGTAGAAATGTTAACAATCTGGAAATATTTTAGTATTCACTACTATTGACCTGATTGTTGTAAACATGGGAAAGTGTAATCAATTAAATCTAAAAAGAAATTACTAATCAGAAAAAACCAAACTTAAATCAAGTTGTGTATTGGATCTGGTTTGCAAAAAAGATTGGCTGGAATTTCGTTGTAACTCAATGGTGCGTAAATATTCTGTTGTTACATCGCCTGTAATATATTTCCCATCAAAGCATGACGTCTCAAAATTTTTTAAAGTGGGAGATATTTTTGAGATAGCGCGGCTGAGTGCTTCCAGATCTTGATAAATCAGATAATCGGCACCAATTTCACGGCAAATTTCCTCTGTATCGCGATCGGTTGCTATCAATTCTTGGCGCGTGGGCATATCTATACCGTACACATTGGGGTATCTCACTGGGGGGGCGGCAGACGCAAAATAAATTTTATGTGCACCAGCCTCACGTGCCATCTGCACGATCTCGCGACTTGTCGTGCCGCGGACAATTGAGTCATCAACCAATAAAACATTTTTGCCACGGAATTCTATACCGATTGCATTGAGTTTCTGACGCACCGATTTACGTCGTTGTTGTTGACCCGGCATGATAAAGGTACGACCGACATAACGATTCTTAACAAAACCTTCGCGAAAATTAACCCCCAATTGATTGGCGAGTTGCAAGGCGCTCGGTCGGCTTGAATCAGGTATCGGAATTACCACATCAATATCCAGATGATGCATTGATTCTCTAATTTTTTCAGCGAGATGCTCGCCCATATTCAATCGTGTTTCATAGACCGAAATACCATCGATCACGGAATCAGGCCGAGCCAGGTATACATATTCAAAAATACAAGGATTCAGCGAATAATTGGTTGCACATTGTTTATTGTAAAAATTTCCAGTTTCATCAATAAAAATAGCTTCTCCTGGCGCCACATCGCGTATCAGTTTAAAGCCCAATGTATCGAGAGCAACACTTTCTGATGCAATCAGGTACTCGTGCCCATTTTCACTCTCAACCGTACCAAAAACTAGCGGGCGTATGCCATAGGGATCGCGGAAAGCTAACAACCCGTATCCGGCAATCATGGCTATAACAGCATAGGCACCTTTGCAACGTTTATGTACGCCCGATACAGCAGTAAAGATTGTGGCCGGATCAAGTTGGCAATTACGCGTACTTTCCTGTAATTCATGTGCAAGAACATTCAGCAGAACTTCAGTATCTGAGTTCGTATTGACATGCCTTAAGTCAGCCCTAAACAATTCCTGGCTAAGTTCCTCTGCATTTGTCAAATTTCCATTATGGCTCAGTACAATACCAAAAGGCGAATTCACATAAAAAGGTTGTGCCTCTGCTGAGGAATTGGCAGATCCGGCTGTGGGATAGCGCACATGGCCAATACCGATATTACCTGCTAACGCTCGCATATCCCGGGTACGAAACACATCACGCACCAATCCAAGGCCTTTGTGCATATGAAAAGTATTGCCTTGTGCAGTTACTATACCACTTGCATCTTGACCACGATGCTGAAGCATTAATAAACCATCATAAAGCAATTGATTAGCTGGCGATTTTGCAACAATGCCGAGAATTCCACACATAGAAATTATTCCGTAAGATTTGCTCTAATCAGCTCAAATATGTAGATTTAAAATATTTAATAAATGGAATCATAATCATACAAGTGCAAGCGTAGTGAATCATATTAAGAATTTTCTTTTCTTTCGTAGCTGATACGCTTTGACAGATCATTTGGCAACCAAGGTAAAATTTGTATTGCAATCGCTTCCAGCGGACGGCTGAAAACAGCTTGCTGCCAGAATACTTGGTTAGGAATCGTTGTTAGTCCAGCGATCAGAACCAGTAACATTACAATAACAAGTGCTCTGATAAAGCCAAATACAGAACCAAGCAATCGATCAATAAACCCTAATCCAATACCTTTAATTAGAACCGACAGCAACATTGTTGCCAGAGCAGTAATAAGTAATACGGAAAGAAATGCCAAAACAAATGCAATAGAAATCCGGAGTGTTTCACCTGTTATTTCAGCAGGCAGAAATTGTTCAAAAAATGATGCATACGCGCTAGCTACTATAAAAGCAACTATCCAACCAGCAACAGACAGTGCTTCACGAACAAATCCTCGAATAATACTGAGAGCTATCGATACAAGAAAAATGCCTGATACAACATAATCAAAAACAGTCATCGGTTAGAATTAATACAGTTCTTGTGATTAAGCACTATAAATTAAAGTTAACTCAAGGGTTGAGAAAGATGGAAGCTGGGATTCTCATCAGACTTCACAATCATCTTGGCGCCACTACCCCATCTAATCCGATCTTCTTTAGCTTCTTTAATTCATTCTCTGCAGCGCTTCGGGTCATAAAAGGACCAATACGCACACGTGTCACTTCATTACTATCAATTTTAAGTGTTTCAGTATAGGCCTTAAATCCATTTGACACCAAATTTGCCTGTTGCTGCTTTGCTTTCAATTGATCAGAAAATGCGCCTAGCTGTACGACGAATCCCTTGGTCGTATCTGCAGTTGTATTAGTAGCTGAAGTAGCTGTCGCAGGCGTTGTCGCCGCAACTGTTGCTGCTGCAATATTTGTAGCATTCGTGTTTTTTACTTCAACGGGATATTTATCAATTTTCGGTTTAATGCCTGGAATCGGAGTGCGTTTCTGTTCACCGGATACTTCGATGATTTCCTCGGTGCTCTGAAGAGTAGCCTTAGGTTTACTCTGTAATTCGGGTGATGCATCTACGCCATTAATAGATACCCGGCCTGATGGATCTACTTTGGGTACAAAACTATTTTTACTGCTGTTACTAGGTACTGGCAAATTAATGGCAATTTCATGTTTTTCATTCTCGGATTTTGGCTCATCAAAAATAATCGGTAACACAAGTACCGAAATGAGAACTAGAACGATAGCGCCAACCAAACGTCTTCTCGCGCGTTTTCGTAGTAATAATTCTTCTTCACTGATATTTTTAGTCATTTGAAATATCCAATTATTACTTGCTATGAAGCGTGTTTAAATAACGCAACACGTCACCCACCGTATAGAAAGATCCGAATATGCAGATTCTATCATTTTTAGTTGCTTGTTCACAGGCAAAAACAAAAGCCGCCACACAATCTGGAAACTTATAAATGACGTTCTTGTTATTTGAAATACCGGCTTTATGAATCTCATTGATTAAATAATCAGCGGTAGCGGCACGAGGAGTATGAATTGATGGCACCAGCCAAAAATCAATATTATTTCTTAATTCCTGAATCACTCCAAAAATGTCTTTATCCTGCAGCATAGCAAATACAGCGTAGGTATAGCCAGCCAGTTTTGTCGCAACCAAGTTTTCAGACAAAACAGACGCTGCAGCCGGATTATGTGCCACATCTAGAATTATCATGGGTTGCGTTGAAACAACCTGAAATCGGCCTGGTATGACAGCCTCCGTTAACCCTTGACGTACGTCATTCATACTGACAGGCAACGATTCATTTAGCGCGTCTAGTGCAGCTAAGCAAGTACTCGCGTTTTGCAGCTGTTTCTCACCGCGCAAAGCGGGCAAAGGGAGAGAATATCGCCAACCCTTTGGTCCCCAAAAATCCCACTGCGTATCCTTCTTTGAAAAACCAAATGCTTTTTTAAATTGAAAAAAATTTGCACCAATATTTTCAACTTGTTGATTAATCGAATCGGGCAAGTCAATTTCCGCACAAATAGCTGGCTTGTTTTTTCTAAAAATAGCGGCTTTCTCAAATCCTATCTTTTCCCTCGTATCCCCAAGGTAATCCATATGATCCAAATCAATGCTGGTTAAAATTGAACAATCCGCATCAAATATATTGACAGCATCAAGCCGACCGCCCAAACCCACCTCCAAAATTGCCACATCAACTTGAGCCTTAATAAACAAATACATCGCAGTCAACGTACCAAATTCGAAAAAAGTTAAAGAAGTCTGACAATTTTCTCTTGCGGCATTTATTTGTGCAAATGCGTAGCAAAGTCTTTCATCATCAACCTCTTTTTTGTCGATACGAACACGCTCGTTATAGTGAAGTAAATGGGGTGAAGTATAGCAACCCACTTGATAACCAGCACAACACAATATCGATTCAAGCATCGCACACACGGAACCTTTACCGTTTGTACCACCAACTAGAATAATAGGAAATGTAGGCACCAATCCAAGTTCCAGTCTGACCTGATTCACACGATCCAATCCCATTTCTATGGTTTTTGGATGAAGCGCTTCAAGATAAGTTAACCAGTCGACGAGTGAGTCAGATTCTCTACTTGGTGCATTCATGTAATATGAACCACTAGTTATCCTACAATAGCAACATGTTGAAGTATGGACTACTTTAACTAGGATATGGGCGCAGGCACACGCATCAGTTGTGTACAAAGATTGACAAGCTTATCGCGCATTTGTCTTCGATCCACAATCATATCAATCGCGCCATGCTGCAATAAGAATTCAGCCCGCTGGAAGCCTTCGGGAAGTGTTTGACGCACTGTCTGCTCAATAACGCGCGGGCCGGCAAATCCGATAAGTGCACCGGGCTCGGCAATGACCACATCACCAATAAAGGCGAAGCTTGCTGAAACACCACCCATGGTTGGATCTGTCAATACTGAGATAAAAGGTAATTTGTTATGGCTTAGTCGTGTCAGTGCAGCGGTTGTTTTAGCCATTTGCATCAATGAAAACAAACCCTCCTGCATGCGTGCGCCGCCACTGGCACTAAAACATATAAATGGTAAGTGTTGATTAATACACGTTCTAACACCGCGTACAAATCGCTCACCGACAACAGAACCCATCGAGCCGCCCATAAAACCAAATTCAAATACAGCGACGACTACCGGGACAGTCTTGATGGTTCCTCGCATTACCACCAAAGAATCATCTTCATCAGTGCTTTCCTTTGCTTGCGCTAATCGATCTACATAGCGTTTACTATCTTTGAACTTAAGCGCATCAGTGGCAATCACCTCAGCACCAATCTCATTCCGGCCATCGGGATCAAGCAACAAATCAAGGCGATTTCTTGCAGAAATACGATTATGATAATCACATTTAGGACAAACATTCAGATTCTTAGCCAAATCCGTGTAATATAAAACGGCTTCACAGGTACTACATTTACTCCACAAACCTTCTGGAACAATTTTCTTTTCGCCGGTTTCTTTTCTTTTAATTTTTGGTGGAATAATATTCTGAAACCAACTCATGAGTATCGTTTCCTAAACTGTAGGTTGAATATTGCTTTAATTTTCATCGATGGCTTTGCGTAACGTACTTAACAAGTTTCCTACATTATGTAGTAGTTCCTCGCCACCAAATTTCTCAATTTCTTCTATAATTCGACTACCGACTACCACAGCGTCTGCCAGACCGGCTACTGCTTTAGCTGTTGCGCCATCACGAATACCGAACCCAACGCCAATCGGTAGCGAAATATACTGGCGCAGTTGCTTCAACATAACGCTCACTTCTTGAAGATCAAGGTGTGATGCACCGGTTACGCCCTTCAACGAAACGTAGTAAATATAGCCTTTAGCCATTTTTGCCACTTGCTCAATACGTTCCTGAGGCGTTGTAGGAGATAGTAAGAAGATTGCATCAATCCCATGCTGATCCAAGCATTGCACCCACTCACCCGATTCTTCAGGTGGATAGTCAACGATTAGAATACCATCGATACCACAATTTTTTGCTTTGACTGCAAACAATTCATAACCCAATGCTTCAATAGGATTTGCATATCCCATCAAAACAACGGGTGTATCCGTATCCGTTTTTCTGAATTCGGCTACCATATCCAGCACACTATTCAGACTCACATGATGTTTTAAAGCACGCTCCGAAGATCTCTGTATCGTAGGTCCATCTGCCATCGGATCTGAAAACGGTATGCCTAATTCTATGATGTCAGCGCCTGATTGAACCAGCTGATGCATTAACTGGACCGTAATTTCCGGATTGGGATCGCCCGCCGTGATAAATGGAATTAAAGCTTTTCGATTTTGTTTTTTTAATGCAGCAAATGTTTTAGCAATACGATTTATTTTTTTAGTATCACTTTGTTCACTAAAAAAATTCATTAAATTTTTAATACTATCTAGGCTCATTGGCTCAATCCGCTCTCAATTCTTTTCGGAAAATTACAAATACACAACACTGATTATCGAAATGCTAGAGCGTTAACCCAGACATTTGCGCAACAGTCGCCATATCCTTGTCACCTCGACCGGATAGATTAACCAGCAACAATTTGTCTTTCGGTAATGTAGACGCGTATTTGGCAGCATAAGCCAGAGCATGACTTGATTCCAGCGCTGGCATTATGCCTTCATAACGACAGAGCGTATGAAATGCCTCTAGCGCTTCATCATCGGTAATTGCAACATATTCTGCACGCCCGCAATCTTTCAGCCAAGCATGTTCCGGCCCAACGCCAGGGTAATCAAGACCTGCTGATATAGAATGTGTCTCAATAATCTGACCATTTTCATCCTGGATGAGATAGGTACGGTTTCCATGTAATACTCCGGGCCTACCCGTTGATAAGGTCGCTGCATGCTGGTTGGTATCAATACCTTTTCCCGCTGCTTCCACACCAATCAACCGGACATTCACATCATCAATATACGGATAGAATAACCCGATTGCATTTGATCCCCCACCGACACAAGCAATGAGCGCATCCGGTTGCCGACTAAAATCCTCTTGCATCTGCACCTTAGCTTCTTTTCCTATAATCGCCTGAAAATCCCTGACCATCATCGGATAGGGGTGCGGTCCAGCGACTGTGCCAATGATATAAAAAGTGTTCTCAACATTAGTAACCCAGTCACGCATTGCCTCATTTAGCGCATCTTTTAATGTTCGAGATCCCGATTCTACCGGTACCACTGTTGCACCCAAGAGCTTCATGCGATAGACATTGGTAGCTTGCCGTCTAATATCTTCAGAGCCCATATAAACAACGCATTCCATCCCATACCGCGCCGCCACTGTCGCACTGGCCACACCATGTTGGCCGGCACCCGTCTCGGCAATGACACGTTTTTTACCCATGCGCCGGGCTAGCAATGCTTGGCCGATTGTATTGTTTATTTTATGCGCGCCGGTATGATTCAAATCTTCACGTTTCAACAGTATTTGCGCACCACCCAAATGCTCAGACCATCTTTTGGCATGATAGATTGGACTGGGGCGTCCTACATAATGTTTTAATTCATAGGCAAACTCTGCCTGAAAATCCGGGTCGTCACGATAAAATTCATACTGCTTGCGTAAATCCTCAAGTGCCGAAATTAACGTTTCAGCAACAAATATGCCTCCATAAGGTCCAAAGTGACCATTTTTACTGGGGAGATCATAAGCACTCACAATTGTCTAACTCCTTGCATGAAAGAAAAAATTTTTTTTTCATCTTTAATACCTTTTGAAGCTTCCACACCGCTTGAAACATCAACCGCCCACGGCTGAGTCTGCTTAATTGCCATTGCCACATTATTTGGATTTAAACCACCAGAAAGGATAAGCGGCAATGGCAGATATTTGGGAATAAGCTCCCAATTAAAAGTATGCCCCGTGCCCCCAGGCATATCTGCAGCATAAGTATCCAGCAATAATGCTTTTGCAGTCTTATATCTTTCAGCGTATTGTAGCAAATCTGTGTCTTGTTTTACTCTAATCGCCTTAATATAAGGCTGAGAAAATTGATTACAAAATTCCGGTGTTTCATCACCATGAAATTGGAGCAGATTTAATTTGGCAACTTTACTGGTTTCTTCAACCCAAGCAGCATCAGGATCGACATACACACCTACAGTACAAACAAATGGCGGTATATTTGCCGAAATCCGGCGTGCCGAATCCGGATCAATATAGCGTGCACTTTGCGGCCAAAAAACAAAACCAATTGCGTCGACACCCAATTGAATCGCCGTTTGCGCATCTTCACAACGGGTAATTCCACATACTTTCACGCGCACTGACATAATAATCAATAGTCTTTTTTGTGTACTTAATTACGAGTGGATAGTCCTGAAATAATTGGCACTTCAGCTAATTCCGGCATGCGCCAGCCGCAATCATATTTCACACCCGCCAGATACAGCCCTGCAGGAGAGAAAGTTGGTGCTGCGTATATCCGATTGCGACTTCCCAGCAACTCATACATCCACTCAGCAGAATACTTTCCTTTACCAATATATACAAGGCAACCGATAATATTTCTTACCATGTGCTGCAGGAACGCATTGGCGCGCAGTTCAAAAATCAATAAATTTCCGTGGCGTGTGATGTTCAATTGAGTCATTGTCCGAATAGGGGATTTTGCCTGGCATTCGGCCGATCGGAACGAGGAAAAATCATGTTCGCCGATCAAGATGTCACCTGCAGTTTGCATTTTCTCCAACGCAAGCGGTTGATGATACCACCCTACTTTTTTATTATGAATTCCAGGTCTAACAGGATGATTTAATAGCAAATAAATGTAACGCCGCTCAATTGCACTGTATCTTGCATGAAATTTTTCTGATGCTTTGGCTGCCCACAGTATCGCTATATCCCCTGGCAATAACGCATTCACCCCACGTATCCATGCACTGATAGGGCGTTGTACAAGCGTATCAAAATGCACCACCTGATAAAGTGCATGAACCCCCGCATCGGTGCGTCCAGCGGTAGTGACGCGAATTGCTTCTTTTGCTATCCGAGATAAGGCTGTCTCAAGCGCATCCTGAATCGAACACCCTGCCGGCTGACTTTGCCATCCGCAATACCGGCTGCCGTCATATTCTAAGACAAGAATTATGCGCACGAAGAAAAAACCGCCATTCCAAATGGATCAATGTCCAATATTGCTATGTGACCAACCGATATCGCTAAAAGGCCGTTGAAAAATGTATTCGAGGCAGCCGATACAAGGCAAAAACAGGCGAAAAAGCGCAGTTTATGTATGATAAATGAGCATTTTGAGCTTCTTTTTAACACCGCAGCGGCAACGCAGATAGTTTTTCAATGCTTGTTAAAGGCTTTTCAGCATTTTCTTCGCAGCTTTCTGTTGTTTTGTATCACCGTCGCGTACTACTTCTTCGAGCATTTCTTTGGCACCTTCTTTATCATCCATTTCCAGATAAGCTTTTGCCAAATCGAGTTTGGTTTCAACTTCCTGCCATTCCTCACCCGTATCACTTAAATCCGCCTTTTCAACTTTCTCGTCCATCGGATTGGTATCTTCAAGATCCAAATTAATATCGGCTAATTCGAGCTCAGGCATCTTCGACAATGACTCTGATTCCATCGTATCCGATGCAATCTCCTGAGATTGGTCAAATTCCAAAGGCTCATCGGCTAAGCGGGATCTTTCCGCATTGCTTTCAAAGGAACTGGATTCATCAGTCATCTTGGGAATTTCAATTTCATTTGCAGATTCTTCTTCCGTCAAATCGATATCTGAATTAGCAAGTTCAAAATCGACCCCCTCCTTATCCTTTTCTACAGCTTCATCACTGGAGTTTACAGAATCTAAAGGCTGCTCTGATTCATCAAAATTAATCTCCAATGCATAATCGGAAACATTGGTTTCTTTCAAACTTTTGGAATCATCGGGGAACTCAACACCTTCTTCCATAGAACCATCTGCTGAGAGGGTTTGATCCAAAGCTAAATTCTTTTTACCTTCGTCGGTTTCATCGCTCAAATCAAAATCTATTTCATTGGCAAATTCTGCGGAACCATTCTTATCTGTACCAACATCCTGCTGTAAATTATCAGGCAACAACCCATCTTCAACCCGAGGTTCAGAAATAGACGCTATTTCTGAGTCAAATTTCTCAACGTGTTCAGCATCTTCTTCGTAAGAAGCCGTCTCTTTATCAAAAGTTTCATCCTGTTCTTCAGTTCCAGAATAAACATTGATGTTCTCATAGGTTAGATCATCTTCCGTTTCCTCTGATACAGACTGGTTCGTATCAGCCGGAGGCATAGCAGTCTGGGCAGCCGCCATTGAAGCCATCCGCGACCGCATCGATGAAGAAAAGTCTTCTTTCGTTGTATCATCTTCTTCCACATCAGCTTTTAACTGATCTCGACGTCGCTTAAGAATCAGCAAAGTGAGTAACAATACTAGAATCAAGGCTGCACCAATATATTCGATATAATCAAATAGTTGATCGGTCAATGATCGTTCCGTAGTTTCAGGTGATTGCAGTGAACTAACTGTTGTATTCTGTATAATTGCTTCAGTGGCAGGTTGAATCACCGGAGCTTCTTGCACCCGCGGGGAATCCATACCTAGCTTTGGATCTTTTTCTGTTAACGCGTTAACCGTCACAGGTGAACGCACTTCTGGTTGCCTTGTAACAGACTCCGCTTTAATTTGTGCCTGAGCTAAAACGGAATCCTTCAATTCCAGTAATTGCTTCATATTTTCAATGCTTTTCTCCAGCATCGCCACACGCTGATTGGCTTCCTGCAAAGCAAGATTTCGTGCGATAGCATCTTCTTCCATCATCCGGAGACGATCTACCAAAGTAGATTCAGCAATCTGACCATTTTTATCAAGCAACTGAGCGCCACTTGATAGTTTCAAAACTTCTTTAGGGGCTCCGGATGCAGAAATAGATTTTTTATCAATACTGGCCGTGATTTGACCTTGATCCGATTGACTGATTGTGTGAGATGCCGGTGTTTCTCTGCTGATCGTCGCAAGCTTTCCTTGATAATTACGCCAATCCCCAATCTGGGTCTTAATTTCGGCCTTTGCCGTTGATGTATCAATGGTCGTTATTTCACTTTTATCGGGTATCTTAAGAACGACACCAGTCCTGAGCAAATTCATGTTGTCGGCAATAAAAGCATCACGATTCGCACGATAAAGTGCTACAAGCATCTGATTAAGATCGACCCCAGCTGGTAAAACCTGCCGGGCAATAGACGATAGGGTATCTCCCCGATTCACCGGTCCATAGGTTTTTTTCGTTTGACTAGAAGGGCCGTTTTTTGATTTAGCCAAGCTTGCCGCTTGATTATTTTTTCCAATGTCAGGAGATTTTTCAGCATCTAGTCTCGATGCGGTTATTACCGGGGCAGGATTACTGTTCGCTGCAGCTAGATTCTGTGTATTCACTTCAACCGGATCAAGTAAGACGGTATATTCGCGCAATATACGCCCTGAAGTCCAATTTAACTCCATCAGAATCATTAAGAAGGGATCATTAACAGCTTGCGGCGAAGTCAACCTGATATAGAGATTGCCATTAGTCCTTGACTCTACGGAAGCTTTGACAGACGACAGGATAGCCTCATAATTGATACCTGCTTGAGCATATGCCTCTCGCGTTGCGATACTGGCTTTTAGAGACTGCACTTCATCACTGTTGGTGGCAACGATATCGATTTCAGCATTTAGGGGTTGTCCCAACGCTGAATTGAGTGTCAGTTTACCGAGTCCCGCCGCCTGAATAACAGCGCATGGTAATATCAGAATGATTACGAACCAGCTTACTCTAAAAGATGTTTTATACACCGAGGTACCCTCTCTGGTTTTTGAAAATAAATATCGAAAGGCTAGCATTGTAGCGTAATCACGCAAGCTGCTATTATGCCCCAAATTGCAGGCTAATTCATTTTAAACAAACCGATCATCAGCTAAAATCTTTAAGAGAACGAAACAATGAACATACTTAATGCTCAATCAGTATACGCAACATTCTCCGTAGCGGCTCCGCAGCACCCCAGAGCAATTGATCGCCTACTGTAAAAACAGATAAATATTCTCCACCCATCGCCAGTTTCCGCAAACGTCCTACAGGTATCGATAGAGAACCTGTTACTGCTGTGGGTGTTAATCTTGAGGTTGTTGCTGCTCTATCATTGGGAACAATTTGCACCCAATCATTCGAGCCAGCGATGATTCCTTCAATTTCATCTAATGGAACATCTTGTTTTAATTTGATCGTCAAAGCCTGACTATGGCATCGCATCGCGCCGACACGCACGCAGATACCATCAACAGGAATTTGCCGGTTACTTCTGCCGAGAATTTTATTGGTCTCTGCCTGAC
>NZ_JAKFWH010000091.1 GCF_021731985.1 Nitrosomonas sp. | reverse complement strand
GCTACAAGGGATTGGTCAAAAATACCGCTCAGATGTTCTCGCTGTTCGGGCTTGCCAATTTGCTGTTGGCTCGCCGGTGGCTATGCAGAACAGGCAGCCTAGTTGCGCCTTGAAAACAAGAAATGAGGGTAATAATGCAAAAAATGATGCGATTCAGGTCAAAATTGGGCAAATTATCGCAATATTACATGATCACTCGGCTTGATCTCTACTGCGCGATGAGTTATTCAGCGTTTCCTTAGCTCAATTATTTGGAGGTGGTCAGAGTAATGTACAAGTTTATGGATCAGGTGTTGTGACTTCCATTTTATCGGATGATCTTGATGGTAGCCGTCATCAAAGATTTATCATTGAGTTAAAATCAAAGCAAACGCTACTGATTGCTCACAATATAGATTTAGCACCAAGAATTGATGGATTATCCTTAAATGATCAAATTGAATTTTTTGGGGAATATGAATGGAATGATAAAGGTGGAGTCATTCATTGGACACATGATGATCCTGAAGAAATTCATGTGAATGGCTGGATCTTTCATAATAATGTTATCTATCAGTGACCTCATAGCGAAAGAAGCTCTTAAATTTTGATTTAAATTGACACAATGAGGGTGCGCTTAACCTGCTGCCATTTGGTGCATTAGTGGACGAAAACAATCAGTATTTGATTGAAAACTATGATTTTACCTACTTAAGCTCGGGGCGAGACTTACTGCGCCTGCAGGCTAAGATCCAGAGTCAAGACCCAGGCGTTATCATTGGTGATGTCGTTTTCGGTGATACATCTAATCGATCACAAATAATAGAAGTTAATTCGAGAGCTGTGAATCGACGTTCAAGCGATTTTGTATCTGAAAGATTCGGGTCACTCCCGTGCACAGCAGTGGAAGCACGCGAGATAAACAAGATTTTTCCGGCTGCAAAAGTATTGTTGGGTAAAGAGGCTACGGAAGGCGCTATCAAAAAACTCGATAGCCCGCACATCCTGCATGTGGCAACGCATAGTTTCTTCCTCCTGCCGGACATAAAGGAAGATCTCCGTGATTCACGTACATTCCAAGCAATGGATGGCATTATTCGAATGCCTGCTACCGAGAATCCACTATTGCGCTCTGGGTTAGCCCTTGCCAACGCGAATCTACTGGAATCTTTCGGTGAGGATGGCGTATTGACCGCGTTAGAGGTGTCCGGCTTAATTTATGGGGAACCCGATTGGTAGTTCTCTCAGCCTGTGAAACTGGGGTGGGTGATGTACAGAATGGTGAGGGCGTCTTTGGTCTACGCCGCACGCTGATTATTGTCGGTTCTGAAAGTCAGTTAATGACGCTATGGAGAGTGGCTGATCTGGCAACCAAAGATCTCATGGTAGATTACTATCGCCGCCTGGTTTCCAAAGAAGGCAGATCAGCAGCATTGCGACAAGCTCAGCTTGCTATGCTATCCGGTCCTAACCACCAGCATCCTTTTTATTGGGCAAGCTTCATTGCATCGGGGGATTGGAGGCAGCTTGATTGATCAAATAGGACAGAGCCATACAAAGTAAGCTGTATTCCACATGGCGTTTACATGAATGCCTGTATGGCTGCAAGAATTTATGCAACTTATAGTATATATGGTGCGACACAAAGAAACAAACTCTGACGCACTCCCTTACTACTGGTGCCGTTTGTGTTGCTGGGGAATTGGTTGTAGCGTGGTGATCATTGAAACAGATGGATTGTTCCCGAGTTATTTTTCAGCTTGCTATCCAAAATTCATAAAATTACTTCAGATCTAAATCTGAAAAACTATTCAGTTTCTGGGTAATGACAAGCTCATGGACTTTGTGCCCAGTCTACTATAGGTCTACTAAGCTTTAAAAGTAAAAAGGCCTGCATCGCTGCAAGCCTTTAAATTCATGGCTCCCCGACCAGGGCTCGAACCTGGGACCTGCGGATTAACAGTCCGTCGCTCTACCAACTGAGCTATCAGGGAACTGGTGAGATGCGCATGTTAACGGTTTGAAGCCTTCTGGTCAACCATCAGATCGTCTCTTGTATTAGAACGCTGTAATAATTTAGTCAAATACTGGTAGTAAAGTACATCGGTATGAATCTCACTGGCTTGTTTTTCATGGAATCGGTTTAAATGTTATCGGTATTTATACCGCAGGATGATCGTTGAAATTAACTGCGCTGCTGGGTATTTCTTGATGAAGTCAGTAGGCATCTGGCTGAAGATCACCACACATTACGCCGAGTATCAGCTTCGTGCTGCGGCGGGCTTCATTAAATCCTTTCTCTATGCCATTTCTCGCAACCTAAAACTGAAGGGATGTAATTAAAGTTTAGTTTTATTCAGTCGTAAAAAAGCCAAATATAAATAGTATGTTTGCCAGGTATGCTCAGAAAAAACTTAAGACTTTTGGCTATCGCTTTCTCGGAAGAAGATGAGAGATTTTTGTATTCTGAGATAACTAATATTCATGTGTATAAGAACATAAATAATCTTTTGGATATACGTTCTGAATTATGTGAGTCAGACTGGGATGTGATACTTTTTAATCATGATAAATCTTTCCTTGATTGCAGCACTGCACTGAATGTACTAAAGGAAAGTGGAAAGGATATTCCGCTTATTATTTATTCGGATGTCTCCGATGAAAATGCTGTTCATTCTGCCTTATATTCCGGTGCGCATGATTATATCCATAAAGGGAGTGCTTTGTACTTGGTTCATGCCATTGAGAGGGAAATAAGAAATGCCGAAATTCGGCAAGCAAAAGTTAAAGCTGAGGATCAAATATATCACTTGGCTTTTCATGATGAATTGACCAACCTTCCCAATTGTAATTTATTTTCTGAAAAGGCTTCGGCTATGTTTTCGAGGCTCGCCGAATCGGATGCTATTGCGGCAATGTATTTAGTAGACTTCGATCGTTTACCTTATATCAACAGTATCTATGGCTCTGGTGTCGGTGACCGGTTAATTCAACAGTTCTCGCAACGATTATCTGCTTATAGTACTGAAAACTGCTTGTTGACTCGGATTGAGGGTTGTAAGTTCGCTTTCTTTAATGCGAATGTAACAGATGCAGAAAGTGTGCAGGATTTTGCCAATCAAATTATTAAATTGGCAATCTCGCAGGTTACTATTGATAATTTGATATTTTATTTGCGACTTAATATCGGGATTTGTGTTTATCCCGTAGATGGGGGAAATATTGCTCAGTTATTGGCTAATGCTGAAAGCACCTTATCTCATACCCGATATCTGTGGAAAAATACTTGTACGTACTACACAAAAGAAATAGAAGAAGTTGCTGTCAAGCGTTCACTACTGGAAACAGCGTTACGCAGTGCAATTGAAAAGAATGAGCTATTATTGCATTATCAGCCTATTGTAGATCTCCAATCCGGTGCTTTGTCAGGGGTTGAAGCGCTAGTCCGCTGGAATCACCCTGAGTTTGGGTTACTTTTACCCGAAAAATTTATTCCATTGGCGCAAGAAACCGGGCTAATTATTGATATCGGTAGATGGGTGTTATGGCAGGCATGCAGACAGGCTGGGTTATGGCACCAAGCAGGCTATGGATCGCTATCGATTTCAGTCAATATTTCTGCAATTGAATTTGATCAAACGCAGCTTATTAGTAGTATTTCGCATGTGCTTGCCGAGACAGGCATTTCTCCTGAATTGCTGGAGCTGGAAATTTCTGAATCAACTTTGATGCGAGATGCTGAAACAAGTGCCCAGATTTTGCAAGCACTAAAAGATATGAATATTAAAATCGCGATGGATAATTTTGGTACCGGTTATTCATCATTGCGATATTTAAAGCATTTTTCCATTGATATTCTTAAGATAGATCGCTCCTTAACACATGATATTATTATTGATCCTGATAGCTCAGAAATTATTGCAGCAATCATCGCAATGGCTAGGAATCTTGATCTATTAGTATTGGCAACAGGGATTGAAACTAAAGAACAGTTTGATTTTTTACATCATTTACGATGTGACCGTGCGCAAGGTTTTCTTTTCAGTAGACCAATGATCGCTCAAGATATGTTGCATTTACTGGCGCAACGTAAAACCGGAACACTTGCTTAGTCTCCGGGCCCATAAGAAACTTCCAAATCCAATAGAATTCTGTTTTTACCGTGTAGGTAAAATTCCTACATTGCGATAGGAATAGTACCTAACTTTGTTTAGGCTGAACTTCCATTTACTTCCAATGCTGCATAATCGAAAATCAACACCTACGCATTTACATTTTTGGTTTAAACATTTTTTAATCTAAAGGGGTGTTGAAATGGAGACAAATCAAATTCTTGATGAAATCAGAGACATCAATTTGAGCTATTTGTTGCTGGCAAAACAGATGTTGCGCGATGATAGGGTGTCGGCAGTCTATCGATTGGGAATTAACCAAGATCTCGCTGATATTTTGGATAACTTAAGTTCGGCACAATTAATCAAAATGGCTGCTTCAAATATGTTGCTTTGCCGTTTTCGTTTTGATGATCGTCTAATTGCTGAAATGTTAACCAGTGACAATCGTGAACAAGCTGTTATTAAGTCTCATGCAGCGATATTAATGGCAGGAAAACCAGCGGAAGCTATAGCTTAAGAAATTAATCGACGGAAAAGGGACATATTATGCGCAATCGAAGTATTATAACTGAGGCTAAACAAATTCAACTTGCCACTGAACTCATCGAATTGGGCGCGCGATTACAAGTTTTGGAGATGAATACTGATCTGAGCCGTGAAAGACTGGTTAAGTTATATAAAGAAATTAGAGGCGTATCACCTCCTAAAGGCATGCTGCCGTATTCTGAAGATTGGTTCATGAGCTGGCAGCCCAATATGCACTCTTCATTATTTATTAACATATATAATTATATTACAACGAACGCTGGGATTGATGGCATAGACGCGCTGATTAAGAGTTACAAGCTCTACATTGAACACATCAATGTCAATGAACTTGAGAGAGTGTTAAGTTTGACGCGTGCCTGGACTTTGGTACGTTTTGTTGATAGTGGCGTATTGTGTATAGCACCCTGTGTGAGCTGCCATGGCCAGTTTGTTGTGCATACGCTGGAAATTCATTCGAATCACGTGTGTGGTCTATGTAACATTCCCTCCCGAGCTGGAAAAACCAAAAAAGCAGCTATAGCCGCTCTTCATTAAGCAAGCGTAGTTTCTTCCGCCGAGTCAGTCAGATCACTTAAGCAAGTTTTTAATACGACCTAATGCTTGCTGCAGATTCTCCAGTGAAGTAGCGAAAGATAAGCGCATATAGCCTTCACACCCGAAAGCGGAACCTGGAACAACAGCGACACCAGAATTTTCCAGGAGATATTCGCTAAATACGATATCGTTTTGTGCACCAATCAAGTTTCTTTTATAGAGATCCTCGATTGATTGGCGAACATCAACAAACGCATAAAATGCACCTTCGGAAGATAAACAGCGGAAGCCACGGATCTGATTCAATTGCTCGGTCACAAAAATGTTGCGTTCTTTGAATGCGGCAACCATTGGATTCATACACGATTGATCGCCATTTAATGCGGCTTCAGCGGCTGCCTGTGAGATTGAGCTGGGGTTTGATGTGCTTTGCGACTGAATATTCTCCATCGCAGTTATGATATGAGCAGGCCCGCCACAATAGCCGATTCGCCATCCGGTCATAGAATAAGCTTTGGATACACCATTCAGAACCATCGTTTGCGGAAATAATTCCGGGCAAGCGTTGGCGATATTAATAAATTTCTGATTCGATAAGAGAATATGTTCATACATATCATCTGTAGCAATCAGGATTTGCGGATGTCTGCGTAAAACCTCACCCAATGCTTTGAGTTCATCACGGGTATAAACCGCTCCCGATGGATTGCTGGGGCTGTTGATGACAAACATTTTCGTCTTGGGAGTAATCGCTGCTTCCAGTTGCGCCGCAGAAATTTTGAAATTCTGTTCGATCCCGGTATTGATAAAAACCGGTTTGCCTTCCGCGATTAAAACAATATCCGGATAGGAAACCCAATAGGGCGCCGGGATAACCACTTCATCACCGGGATTGATCACGGACAATACCAAATTAAAGAAGCTCTGTTTGCCGCCGCATGAAACTAAAATTTGTTTAGCCTCAAAATCAAAATTATTTTCACGTTTAAACTTCGCCACAATGGCATTTTTTAAACCGGGTGTTCCACCGACTGCGGTATATTTGGTCAGGCCTTTATTAATCGCAGCGATTGCGGCATCTTTGATATGCTGTGGGGTATCAAAATCAGGTTCGCCTGCTCCTAATCCTATAATATCTTTGCCTTCAGCTTTTAATTTGGCAGCCCGAGCGGTAACAGCAAGGGTAGGGGATGGCTTAATGGTTTGAACGCGATTAGAAAGTTCCACAAAAAAATCCTCACACAAAAATAAGCAGATAGTTGGGTAAAACGTTAATAGTTAATATTTAACGAAAGAAATAAATTAATACAAGTGTTAGTAACGTGATAGTTCCTTCAATTGGTATTGAGAATGACATATCAAGAAAGAATTCTTGTTCACGTTTGTCGCAACGATTGCATTGTGACTTCGAATTAAGCGATAATTCGGTGTTAGGTTTTTCTATTCTGATGCGCACTAGACTGTAATTCATATTGTCTCTCCGAAACATAGGTTATGAAGCCCTACATAAGGCTGGTGCTAGCGCAACCAGCCTTATTACTTTATGGGTGGATCTCAGCATGTTAAATACAATCCAATCTTGGAATCAATCTTGGAATTATACCTGTGATCGTAACCTTCCCCAATAGTCCGTACAAATTACATCAATCATTTGAGCCAGCAGGCGATCAACCCCAGGCAATTACGAAGCTGGTCGAAGGTATTCATGATGGTCTTGCGTCTCAAACATTACTGGGTGTTACGGGTTCAGGGAAAACCTATACGATTGCCAACATGATTGCACGTCTCGGTCGCCCGGCAATTGTGATGGCGCCGAATAAAACACTCGCAGCTCAGTTGTATGCTGAGATGCGCGAATTTTTCCCTGAAAATGCGATCGAGTACTTTGTTTCTTATTATGATTATTATCAACCTGAGGCATATGTGCCGTCACGCGATATTTTTATTGAAAAAGACTCGAGTATTAATGAGCATATTGAGCAAATGCGTTTATCCGCCACAAAATCTCTGCTAGAACGGGAAGATGCAATCATCGTCGCTAGCGTATCTTGCATCTACGGTATCGGGGATCCCGTTGATTATCATGGCATGATTTTGCATTTGCGCAGCGGCGAGAAAATCACGCAACGAGAAATGATTAAACGGCTGACTGAAATGCAATATGACCGTAATGAATTAGAATTCAAACGCGGTGTGTTTCGCGTGAGAGGCGATGTGGTGGATATTTTTCCAGCTGAAAGCTCTGAAACGGCTGTGCGTGTTTCGCTATTTGATGATGAAGTCGATAGCATGTCATTATTTGATCCCTTAACGGGCAGTATGTTACAAAAATTATCACGCTATACCGTATATCCTTCCAGTCATTATGTAACGCCTCGGAGTACTACGTTACGTGCAATTGAAACAATCAAAGTGGAGTTACGCGAGCGTTTAGATTATTTTTATCAGGAGCATCGGTTGGTTGAGGCGCAACGTCTTGAGCAACGCACACGATTTGACCTGGAAATGCTGAATGAATTGGGTTTTTGCAAAGGCATTGAAAATTATTCACGTCATCTTTCCGGTAAGCAACCGGGCGAGCCACCTCCAACGCTTCTCGATTACCTGCCGCGTAATGCCCTGATGATCATTGATGAAAGTCATGTCACCGTGCCCCAGGTGGGCGGAATGTATAAAGGCGATCGTTCGCGGAAAGAAAATCTGGTGAATTATGGTTTTCGCTTGCCATCTGCGCTGGATAATCGTCCTTTAAAATTTGAGGAATTTGAAAGAAGGATGCCGCAGACAGTTTTTGTATCGGCAACGCCGGCTGATTATGAGAAAATAAACAGCGGTCAGGTTGTGGAACAGGTTGTCCGGCCGACAGGGTTGGTTGATCCGATGATTGAAGTGCGTCCAGTGGCAACACAAGTTGATGATTTGATGTCTGAGGTCAGCTTACGGACGGCAAAGAATGAACGGGTTTTAGTCACCACCTTAACGAAACGCATGGCCGAGGATCTGACGGATTATTTTTCCGATCATCAGATCAAGGTGCGTTACCTGCATTCGGATATAGATACCGTTGAACGAGTCGAGATTATTCGTGATTTGCGTCTGGGTAAATTTGATGTGCTGGTTGGTATTAACTTATTGCGCGAAGGGTTGGATATCCCGGAAGTTTCATTGGTCGCCATACTGGATGCCGATAAAGAAGGCTTTCTGCGCTCGGAAAGATCCTTGATTCAAACCATTGGCCGGGCTGCACGTCACATAAATGGTACGGCAATTCTTTATGGCGACAGAATAACCAAATCAATGCGCTTTGCAATCGACGAAACCAAGCGCCGTCGTGATAAGCAAACGCAATATAACCTGCAACATCAGATAACACCGCGATCTGTCCATAAGCGGATTAAAGATCTGATCGACGGTGTGTACAATTATGAATCCGCACAACAGAATCATAAAGCGGCGCAAGTACAGGCGCGTTATGATGCTATGAGTGAAAACCAGTTAGCCAAGGAAATTCAGCGTGTTGAAAAGCAAATGCTGAATGCCGCAAAAAATCTCGAATTTGAGCAAGCAGCATCGTATCGGGATGAATTAAAAAGCCTCAAGAATAAATTGCTGATCGGTTTTACCGACGTTACCTAGAATCTATTTCTTAACTTCGGTAGAAGAAACAAAAATGACGGTACTGAAGGTGCGGTTCAACGTTTTACTAGTAAAATTAGTCATCACCATACTTTCAACGAAACGAATATGGTCACCTTTATTGACCTTGGTCGTAGGCGCTGCAATCCAGAACTTATTGCCGCCATTCTCTAATTCCATATACGTATAACCGGTTGTGTCGACGAAAGAGATAACCGTTCCTTCGTTAGTAGCTAATTTTCCAGCGGATCCTTGACTGTTCTGAGGCTCATGGTGAAGTGCCATGACATTGGCCGGATTCAATAGCAAACATCCAACCAGGGCGATAAGGGGTAAAAATAAATTTTTCATGCAAGCTCCAAAAATACAGTGTTGTTCGGCGCAGTATAATACACTGCTACATTATTTAGTTCCAATGCTGGAAAATTTTGTTGATGCTCTATCCTGGCGTACTTTTTCAAAAAAACAAATGGCCGCTGCAGCCGCAGCATTGAGTGATTCAGTTTTGCCGGGCATGGGGATAGAAATATTCTCGTTGGCCGCTTGGATCATTTCTTTAGATAACCCCGCGCCTTCGTTACCGAACACAAAGGCTGTCGGTCCAGCTAATGAAATCTCAAAAAGCGTTTTTGTGGCTTGTATGGAAGTGGCAATGACAGTCCCAGAATATTCCTGCGCAACCTTTTGTAAGTCACAGTTCTCATGAATGTGCAGAAAAAAATGCGCCCCCATGGAGGCACGGAGTGTTTTGGGAGACCAGGCATCGGTGCATTGTTTTGAAAGATAGACATCTCTAACGTTAGCGGCGGCTGCTGAACGTAAGATGGAGCCAAGATTTCCAGGATCTTGAATTGTTTCAAGCAAAACACTAAAAATTTCTTTTCTAGAATCACTTTCTTTCTTCAATTCAGGAATTGTAATGAGCGCGAGAATTCCTGTAGGCGTCTTAACAGGAGATATGCCACGAAGCAGGTCATTGCTGACAATGGTTATTTTAGGGCGCGTATTGCCAAATAGCCTATCTAGGAAACGCTTGTTTTCAATATCTTCAAAATAAGCTTGACCGACAATCAGATTCTCCGGTGTACCCAGTACCGAGCAATAAATCTGAATGAGATGTACCCCGTCCAGCAACGTTAGTCCCGTTCTTCTGCGATACTGTGATGATCCTTCTAACTTGATTAGTTGCTTGATGAGCGGATGATCGCGTGAAGTAATAACCGGCATGATTAAATCCCGAAGCTATCGAGAAGTGATTACGATGATCATCCCCGGCCTATCGATTTTTATAGCGATACTCTGCTGACATGGCATGAGCTTGCAATCCTTCTCCATGCGCTAAAACAGAAGCAATTTCTCCGAGCCTTGCAGCGCCCTGCTGAGAGACTTGGATAAGGCTGCTGCGCTTTTGGAAGTCGTACACACCCAATGGGGAAGAGAATCGTGCTGTCCGTGATGTGGGTAAAACATGGTTAGGACCGGCGCAATAATCTCCAAGCGCTTCACACGCATTGCGGCCGAGAAAAATAGCGCCGGCATGGCGAATTTTATCCACCCAGATTTCCGGCTGATCGACAGATAATTCGAGGTGCTCAGGTGCAATTCTATTGGCGATCGTACAAGCTTCATCCAGATTTTGCACTTGAATCAAAGCACCGCGATCTTCCAATGATGCGCGGATGACAGCTTTGCGCGGCATTCCGGATAACAATCGGTCAATGCTATGCATCACCCGATCGAGAAATTCTGCATCGGGAGATAATAAAATGGCTTGCGCCAGTTCATCGTGTTCTGCCTGTGAGAATAAATCCATGGCAATCCAGTCGGGATCTGTTTTGCCATCACAAATAACCAAAATTTCAGAAGGACCGGCAACCATATCAATACCGACGACACCGAATACCCGGCGCTTGGCGGCAGCGACATAAGCATTTCCCGGACCTACGATCTTGTCCACTTGCGGGATCGTTTCAGTGCCATACGCCAGTGCGCCGACAGCTTGCGCGCCGCCGATGGTAAAAACCCGGTCAACCTGACTGATTGCAGCCGCCGCCAAAACCATATCATTTCTTTCCCCGCCCGGTGTGGGTACAACCATGATCAGTTCCTTCACACCGGCCACCTTCGCGGGGATGGCATTCATCAGAACGGACGACGGGTAGGAAGCTTTGCCACCAGGCACATAAAGCCCTACGCGATCCAGCGGGGTTATTTTTTGACCTAACAGCGTACCGTCTGAATCCGTGTATTGCCATGAATTCAATGGCTGCTTCTCATGGTAGCTGCGAACGCGTTCTGCAGCTTGTTCCAATGCATTACGCTGGATTGACGGTAAAGTTTCCAAGGAATGACGCAAATTTTCTTGCGTCAGCTCGAGATCCTTACCGGATGTTGCAGAAAGCCGGTCAAAACGGTTGGTGTATTCGATCAAGGCGGCATCTCTGCGGTTTCTGATGTCGGCAAGAATCTTGGCTACTGTGACATCGACCGTATCATCCTGGGCATTTTCAAAAGCCAATAATTTCTCAAGATTGGAATCGAAATCAGGATCGGTTGAATTGAATCGTTTAATTCGGATCATGGTATAAATTAAATTTCTGGTGAATTCGATTGCCGGCAGATTTTATTGCTTAACGGCTTCAGAAAATGCATCCAACACGGGTTGAATAATATTCCTCTTTAGCTTCAGCGCAGCTTGATTAACAATCAATCTTGCCGAGATTGGCATGATTTCTTCGACAGCTATAAGATTATTTGCTTTTAATGTGTTGCCGCTCGAAACCAAATCAACGATTGCATCAGCCAAACCTACCAGCGGAGCCAATTCCATCGATCCATACAATTTGATCAGATCGACGTGGACGCCTTTGCCAGCGAAGTGTTCACGAGCGGTTTGCACATATTTGGTGGCAATACGCAATCGTGCGCCTTGCCGCACGGCGGAATCATAATCAAAGCCTTCAGGCACGGCTACCATCATCCGGCAGCGAGCGATATTCAAATCCAGTGGCTGATAAAGACCGGAGCCGCCATGCTCGTGTAACACATCTTTTCCAGCAATGCCAAGATCGGCTGCGCCATATTGCACATAAGTCGGTACATCCGATGCGCGCACAATAATCAAGCGGACATTGGCACGATTGGTGGAGAGAATCAATTTGCGCGATGATTCCGGATCATCCAGCGCTACAATTCCCGCCGCTTTTAACAACGGCGCCGTGTCCTCAAAAATTCGCCCTTTTGACAGGGCGATTGTAATATCAGTCATAAATCAGGAAATTATCCAAGATTAGCTGCGGCAAAATCCCAATTGATCAATTTATCCAATACCGTATTCACATAGTCGGCACGACGATTTTGGTAATCCAGATAATAAGCGTGTTCCCACACATCGATGGTCAATAATGGGCGGACATTTTTAGTGAGTGGTGTTTCAGCATTGCCGGTTTTGGCTATGGCAATCTTGTCCCCATCCAACACCAGCCATGCCCAGCCACTTCCAAATTGTGTCAATGCTGCTTGAGCAAAATCTTTTTTGCACGCATCCAAGTTGCCAAACGACGCCTCAATTTTTTGTTTGAGCGCAGCGGATGGTTCGCCGCCGCCGTTGGGTTTCAGGCTATGCCAATAAAACATATGATTCCAGACTTGCGCGGCATTATTAAAAATTGCAGCTTTATCAGCTTGCCCGGCGGTTGCCCTAATGATCTGCTCCAGCGATTGTCCTGCCAGATCACTATTTGCCAGCAGATTATTCAAGTTATCGACATAAGTCTTGTGATGTTTGCCATAGTGAAAGCTGAGCGTATTGGCGGTGATCACCGGTTCCAATGCATTATTTGCATACGGCAGGGGTGCCAGCACATATTGCGAACCGGATTGGGCAGCTTTGGAAAAATTATCGAGATTGACAGTGGACATAGGGGCCTCCTTAGAATGAAAAATGAGTTTGTTGTAATAACTTTTAATTAATTCAATCATGATTGGGAATAATCCTCAGTGAGCATTATTTGTTTCCGTGGTGAATGTGATTTTATTGTAACCTGCCAGCCGGGCAGCTTCCATCACTGTGATGACAGATTGATGCGTTGCTTTGGCATCCGCATTGATAATAATAAACGGATCCGGCTGATTCTTGGCTGCGGAGAATAATGCATCGCGCAAGCTTTCGATGCTGGAAAACTTGATCGGAACCAGATTGATTGTATAGTCTCCTAGTGCGTTGACAGTAATATCAATGCTATTGGGCTTGTCGATATTTTTGTCGACTTTCTCCGCATTGGTTTCGGGCAAACTGATTTCAAGCTCAGCAAATTTTGAATAAGTTGTCGTGACAACCAAAAATATCAGTATCACCAGCAATACATCAATCATCGGTATCAGATTGATTTCCGGGTCGTTATTTTGTTTTCCGCGTTGAAAATTCATTCCGTTACAGGTCGTGTTTAAGGATAATCTAAATTGCGAAACGCAATACAGCAATATTTCATTCAATGAGTAGACGCATTGCTAAAGCAGATTAGTATAATACCAATTGTATTTTTTATTGAAGCTATCGAAATAATGACACAATTATTGCACAGACTTATAAAATAGCCAGCCGTGTTTTCATGCAAAAACTTTTCAATAGGGCACCTCTAAAAATTAAAAGTTCTAAACAACACGAGGCGCGAGCAAAAAATGGTTACGCAGCATATGCATGATATGTAAGGAAACATTCTTTGCGAGCAACAAAGTGTTGTGACGAAATTTGGATTTTTAGAGATGCCCAATAGTGATTCTCAAATTTATAGCCGACTAATGCCAAATGATTAAACCATTAATAAGCGTCGTGATGGGCAGTAAAAGCGATTGGGATGTGATGCAGCACGCAATTGCAGTATTAGATGAATTTCATATCGCGTATGAGACCAAAGTAGTCTCGGCGCACCGCACCCCGGATCTGATGTTTCAATTTGCCGAAGCAGCCAGGGCGCGCGGGATCAAATGCATTATTGCCGGCGCGGGCGGTGCTGCACACTTACCCGGCATGATTGCCGCAAAAACCACGCTACCGGTTCTGGGTGTGCCAGTGAATTCGAAACATTTACAAGGACTGGATTCACTGCTCTCCATTGTGCAGATGCCGAAAGGCGTGCCTGTGGCTACGTTTGCCATCGGCGAAGCGGGTGCGGCCAATGCGGGATTATTTGCGGTGGAATTCCTGGCAGTGAATAACAGCGAGTTGAGTGCGCAACTGGACGAATACCGGCGGAAACAAACCGAATCTGTACTTAACGCAGAGTTGCCGAAATAATGCGCATCATGCCTGGAGCTATGCTGGGTGTGCTTGGAGGCGGGCAGCTTGGGCGTATGTTTGTGATGGCGGCGCAGCAAATGGGATACCGGGTGACGGTATTGGATCCATTATCTGATAGTCCTGCCGGACGAACCGCGGATAATTTTATCTGTGCCGATTATGCCGATCAATCGGCGCTGGAAAAACTCAGCAGCCAATGTGTTGCCATTACCACCGAATTTGAAAATATCCCAGCGAACTCGCTACGAAAGCTGGCTAAATCTTGTGCCGTCAGTCCGGATGCATACAGTGTTTCGATAGCACAAAACAGGATTGCAGAAAAACAATTTTTGAGTACCAATGGTTTTGCCATTGCGCCATTTGCGGTCATACAGCAGCAGGATGACTTTGCCACTCAGGATGTCGCGGATTTGCTTCCCGGTATTCTGAAAGTCAGTCAGTTCGGTTACGATGGCAAAGGCCAGAAATCCGCTGCGGATGAATCGGAATTGCTAGTCGCTTATGCGCAACTGAATCACTCGGTTTGTGTGCTGGAAAAATTCATGTCGCTGAAAAGCGAGCTATCGGTTGTCGTGGCACGTGGCAGGGATGGCGAATTAAAAACTTTCCCGGTATCCGAGAATCAGCATGTCAATGGCATTCTCGATATCAGTGTCGTACCGGCCAGAATTTCACAGGAATTGGCTGAACAAGCCCAGGCCATTGCTTGTAAGATTGCAGAAAAGCTGGATTACCAAGGCGTGCTGTGTGTCGAGTTTTTTGTGTTGCAAAATGATGAGTTATTGATCAATGAAATCGCCCCACGCCCGCATAACAGCGGGCATTATTCGATCAACGCCTGCGTCACCTCGCAATTCGAACAGCAAGTACGCACCCTGTGCGGCTTGCCGCTCGGTGCAACCACGCAACACAGCGCCGCCGTGATGGTCAATTTGCTGGGTGATTTGTGGCAAAACGGCGCGCCCGATTGGAATCTGATTTTGCGGAATCCATCGGCCAAATTGCATTTGTACGGCAAAACCGAAGCACGCCCAGGCCGCAAAATGGGACACTACACCGTGTTAAGCACGGACACCGGCAAGGCGTTACAACAAGCCATCGCCATTAAAAAACAACTTGAACATAATTGAATCCAAAACCCATGACGCAATCCACCGCTTTATTTGAAACCAGCATCAAAAGCCTGCCGTTCTTGCATCGCGGCAAAGTCAGGGACATCTATGCCGTCGATGACGATAAGCTGCTGATCATTCAAACCGATCGCTTATCGGCGTTTGATGTAATTTTGCCGACTGCGGTGCCGGGGAAGGGGAAGCTGCTGACGGCACTGTCCGATTTCTGGTTCAAAAAACTGGCGCATATCCTTCCCAATCACTTGACCGGCATTTTGCCGGAATCGGTCGTGGCCGAGGATGAGCGTGAACAAGTGGAAGGGCGTGCATTTGTCATCCGGCGCTTAAAACCCTTGCCGATCGAAGCAATAGTGCGTGGCTATGTGGTTGGATCAGGATGGAAGGATTATCAACAAACCGGCGCAATTTGTGGGGTTCAACTGCCCGCGGGGTTGAAACTGGCCGAGAAGCTGCCCGGTGGCTCGATTTTCACCCCCTCGACCAAAGCCGCAGCCGGTTCGCACGATGAAAACATTGCATTAGCAGAAGTGGAAAAACAATTAGGCAAATCACTGACCGCCAAAGTCAGCGAAAAAGCCATCCGGCTCTACACCGAAGCGGCGGATTATGCGGCACAACGCGGCATTATCATCGCCGACACCAAGTTTGAATTTGGGCTGGATGATGCCGGTGAACTGTATCTGATTGACGAAGTGCTGACACCGGATTCATCACGATTCTGGCCAGCCGATCAGTATAGGGCAGGGCAGAATCCGCCCAGTTTCGATAAACAGTTTGTGCGTGACTGGCTGGAAAAGCAGGATTGGAACAAAAAGGCTCCGGCGCCTGAATTGCCGGAAGAGATTTTGCGGGTGACAATGGAAAAATATCGGGAGGTATTGCGGTTGTTGGCGGGATAATTGGAACGCAATCAAATAAATGGATACTTTCAGCAAGCTGACGAGGATGTGGGTATTAACAAGAATGGGAATTCTTGATTCTGGACCTGTCCCCGTGCTTGACCCGTGCTCCGGATTCCGCGAATAGATTGAAGAAGTATTTCTTTGAGATTCCTGTCTATAGAATTTCTGAATCTATTTATAAGAAGCAGATGGATGATTTTTTACGGGAAAAAATACCAACGTATAATGGCATGGAAGAAATTCTTCTTTTCAGAGTAAGGAATCCTGGTACTAGCGATACAAATGCGATGCTGACGGGGATGCTTTCTAGGGAGTTTGGTGGGCCATGGAAATATAACGAAATAATAGGATACTTACGTCTCTATTTGTTTGGTAATCAAATACGAATTGAATATTGGCAGGTGCAAGTTAAGCGAATCGTGAAATCTAGAAAAAAGTTATTTGGCTGTACATCTGCAAAAGTAATCGATGAAGTAGCTGTTAAAGATTTGAACAAAAATAATGAAATAAAGTTGGCAATTGAAGCCGCGATAAAAAGCTGTGAAATTAAATTTAAAAAAAGGCATCTTGATCTACATCATTTTAATTTAATTAAAGATTACGTTGATTGGGTCAATTTTATTGCAAATGTATAATAAGTCGTCGAATCGGATTTGCAGAGCTAGATTGATTGATTCCAATGTTATAACTCTAGGGAGGCTCATGCGAGTTTTTGCCTTTTTTCTTCTTCTTCCCTTCATCATTACTGGCTGCGCCATCGTGTCCGATAAGCGATACGGGGAAGAGCTCTCGGTGCAATGGATGGGGAAAAGTGTATCGGAAATCACCTTGCTGGAAGGTCGTCCACCGTCCCGCGTAATCAACCTGCCCGATGGAGTCGTTTACTATGTATGGAGCCAAGACACGAGTTATACAACGAATGTTTCGTGTCAACAGAATGTGCAAGGCCAAACGAATTGCAGTGGTGGCAATCACGTCACAGGTTCTTGCGAAGTTACAGCACAGACAAATAGTTCCGGCATCGTGATGGCCGTGTTGACCTCTGGGTGCAGCCACTTCAAGACTGGGGAGTTCAGATACCGTTAGCAAGCAAGTAGCCCGCGAAGTTTAGGGCCAGGTCGCGAATTGAGAATCTTGCCGATGAATGCAGCTAGTAGCCTGGATAAGCTTGCGCCATCCAGGACTAAAACTCCCAAACATCAATACCGGACCAACACATCGTTCGATGATAAACTGCACGCTAATATGGTTTCGGAGAACTTATCATGCCCGATAAAATAAAACGGATTCTGGAAAATATCAAGACCTTGTCGCCCCATGAAAAAGCGATACTTGCGCATTGTCTGATTTCGAGCTTGGATGATGCCAATGAGGAAAATGTCGACGATGCCTGGTTACAAATTGCTGAAAGCCGGTTTGCGCAACTTGAATCTGGAGCGATGAAGCCGGTTAGCTGGGAAGAAATAAAGCTGACATTGAAACGTGAATTGTGACAAACGTTTACTTTCACCCTGAAGTTGCACACGATATACGTGAGTCGTTCGTTTGGTATGAGTCACAGGCGAAAGGGTTAGGAGATGATTTCATCAATGAACTTGAAAGCGCTTATGAAACGATTACCGAACTTCCCGGCGTTTGGCCTCTATTCAAAAAAGGTTTTCGGCGATACATCCTCACCCGTTTTCCATTTGCGGTAATTTACAGACAATCAAACGAAAGAATCTATGTGGTTGCTGTGATGCATCAAAGCAGAAAACCCGATTATTGGCTCAAGCGAGCTACAGAATAAAAAGCAAACAGTCTGGTTAAGCCCGTGCCTCCGAATTACACTTAATAAACCCGGATATTGCATGAATTGCACACGCCCTCACTTGTCTCTTGATTCCACAAGGAATTTGTCTCAGTCGGGTGTATGAATAACTACACCGCTTCTTCGAAAAATCCCTTGTGAAACCAATATCATGCGTGATTATCGTGCGAATTCATGCAATATCCGGGTTAAGATGCACTACGAGCACAAAAACACAGGTCGCGAATCAAGAATATTACCTATGAATTAAGTATCTATGTTTGTTTTGTGAACTTGTGGTGTGTGTATTGCCTGAGCTGATGCTACGCCGATAATAAGACTCGCCGTTGAAACGGATACCATCATTGACGCCCAAAACGGCGGCGCGTTACCATCCGGTGCAATGTGATCGATGTATCTTATAGCGACCCATACATTCCCCAAGGTATTTTAGGTGCTTTTGAATAAATTATTCAGTATTCCCTTAATTTTTAGTATGAATTTATTCAGCTTCTGTTTACCTTCATTGGTATAGATTGGCTCGACAGTGAATACTGGTATCAATAATCTGCATAGAAAAGCGCATTGGAAGCTTGCTTAAGGGTATATTGGACTTGCGCAATAAACACTTCGACACAAACTACGGGAATGTAACAATCATGACTAAATTACTCAAGCATCTCAGCATCAATGTGATGTTTTTATTACTTATGTTGATTTATGCGCCTGGATGGATTGCTGCCGGACCATTACTGCATACCACGGAAGGTTACGCCTCCGGTCAATTAAGTAGAATAAGTCGTGATAATAATGTAACCAGAGCTTATGTTGGGGAGGTTTCACTCGGGCATAAAACATAAAAGAACATAAAAGGGGTCAGACCCTATATAAAATACTCATATTTGTGCATTATGTATATTAGTTTGTGATAAGATTTTATCTTTTAATGGACTTAATTATGCGAACTACAATTAATATTGATGAACAGTTATTAGTATATGCCAAGCTCCAAGCGGCGCAGCAGGGTTGCACGTTGAAGCAAGTCATTGAGGATGCGTTGCGTGAGTTTTTTTCTCGCCATCATTTAAAACACGATCCGGTAAAGTTAGAAACGGTTTCGGGAGCCGGTCTAAAACCGGGTATTGATTTGGACAATAGCCGTAGTTTGAGCGACATTATGGACGATCGTTAATGTTTCTAATGGATGTGAATGTCTTGGTCTATGCTCATCGAGAGGATACGCTGGAACATTCAGCTTATCGCGAATGGTTGGAGTCAACCATCAATGATACTGCTCCTTATGGTTATTCGGAGTTGGTGTTGAGTGGGTTTTTGCGAGTTGTTACGCATCCGAGAATTTTTGAGGTGCCTTCTGCTTTGTCCAGTGCTACTCGTTTTGTTAACCAAATCAGGGAATCGCAGAATGCGGTTTGTCTTGCGCCCGGACCGATGCACTGGAAGATATTCTTGCAGTGCATCGAGCAAATTGATGCGAAAGGAAATGATATAGCCGATGCTTATCATGCTGCTTTGGCGATGGAATGGAATTGTGTATGGGTAACGACAGACAAAGGTTTTAAGCGCTTTAAAGGTTTAAAAGTACGCCATCCACTCGCTTTGCTGGATTCCTGATGCCAAGAAAAAAGCGCTTTTATCAGCCTGGAGTACCGGTACATGTGTTCCAACGCGGGCATAATAAAGAACCGGTATTTTTTGATGTTCAGGATTACTTGGCTTATTTGCGCTTCTTGAAAGCTGCAGCTGATGATTTGGGGTGTTTGATCCATGCGTATGTGTTGATGACCAATCATGTGCATTTATTGGCGACACCGAAAGCTGAAAACGATATTAGTTTGTTGTTTCAAAATATTGGGCGCCACTTTGTGCCTTATATTAATAAAACCTATCACCGCCGAGGAAGCTTATGGGAAGGCCGGCATAAAGGGAATATTTTAGAATCGGAAGCTTATTTTCTAGTTTGCATGCGCTATATTGAAATGAATCCGTTACGCGCCGCAATGGTTGATCATCCCGGACAGTACCGATGGTCCAGTTATACGGCGAATGCTCATGGGATTGATAATGCCATTCTTCAGCCGCATGCGCTTTATCTGTCTTTGGGTGATACGTGCGAGAGTCGTCAAGCTGCTTATCGTGCTGGGTTTGATGGTGAAACTCGGTCAGATGAACTTGAGTTAATCCGTGCTTGCTTACATTCAGGTACTCCGCTGGGCAATGACCATTTCAAGAAAAAGATCGAATCTGCTATCGGGACTCGGGTTGGTTACAGTAAGCGCGGTAGACCAATACAAGAGGCAGGTGTCAAGTAAAAACATGGGGTCGCGAATCAAGAATATTGCCTATGTATGAATTAAGTGCGCATTGCCTGAGTTGATGCTACGCCGATAATAAGACTCGCTGTTGAAACGGATGCCATCATTGGCGCCGAGAATGCTGGCGCGTAACCATCCGGTGCGGTGTGAACGATGCATCATATAGCGACCCATACATCCCAGGGTGTTTTAGGTGCTTTTGAACAAATTATTCAGCATTTCCTTAATTTTCAGTACGGATTTGTGAATTTATTCAGTTTCTGTTTACCTTCATTGGTCTAGATTGGCATCGCCAGGAATACTTTTTTCAATGATCTCCATAGAAAAGCGCATTGGAAGCTTGCTTAAGGGTATATTGGATTTGCACAATGAAAACTTCGTCACAAACTACGAGAACGTAACAATCATGACTAAATTACTCAAGCATCTCAGTGTCAATGTGATGTTTTTATTACTTATGTTGATTTATGCGCCTGGATGGATTGCTGCTGGACCATTACTGCATACCACGGAAGGTTACGCCTCCGGTCAATTAAGTAGAATAAGTCGTGATAATAATGTAACCAGAGCTTATGTTGGGGAGGTTTCACTCGGGCATGAAAGTATGACTTTTGTTAGTCTTGGAAATCAACCGCCTAACCTGGTTTCTAATCCATGGCAGTTTTGTTTTGAAAAGGATCGGTACGAGGAGCTTGAGAATCTCATTGGCAATGACGTCGTACTGGAATTTAAAACACCCAAAAATAATTCATTGCTATCTTGTTCTTCTGTAAACGAATTGGTGGCGGTTTATCCGGTTATTCAGAATCAACCCTTGGAACAAAAACATGTTGTTGGCAGCATTTATACTATGGACCGGGAGATTTCCCACGGTGTTGAGTTTGGAAGAATAACAAATGTAATTAAAAACAAGGGTGCCAATAGAAGCTACTTTATGACGATACAAGTTGGCACCGGCGGGAGCAAATTCCGTCATTTCGTCATAGATGATCATGATTTATATGATTTTGCAATTACCGCCTTAAAAAATGCCACTATCGTTAAAGTACACTATAGCGATCGGCTTGCTTTTTTCACTAATTTTTATGGATTGGGATCCAGATCGGTTGTTTCAGAAATCGAAGCGGTTGATTAAATTGCAACTATAAAATAATTCTTGAGACTGTGTGCGATCCAAGTAGATGATTCTTGTTGATGTAGGAACACGGCGCCAGGTTGCGAGTTAAGAAAATTGCCGATGAATTTTGTGATCTTGTGGTGTGCGCATTGCTTGTGCAGGATTCGTGATTGTGATTCTGTATTTGACCCCACGGGCTGCTTTTTTATTTAAACCGGAAATAAACATGAAAATCAATTTTACAAAAAAAGAGTTTGTTACCCTGCTTGAAATGATTGATATTGCAAATTGGGTGATTTCGGCACACAAGGTTGAAAAGGGGCCCATAGAGGAGCCCTACGAAGCGCTCGAAGGAAAGCTATTCGCGCTTTCATCTGAATTCGATTGTGAAGATAAGGTGAAATATTCCAAGGAGCTGAATGGTTACTACCCGACCCATTTTTTTGAAATGGAATCGCCACATCGAGATTTTATTGATGAATATAATGAAGAAACATTCTGGGATGAACTGATAGATCGGCTGGCAATGCGGGATGTGATCAGAGAGTTAGGAGAAAAAGAATTTTCGAATTTGGAGCCAATTGAAAGATTCGAGGCATTGGGCAAGCATGAAGAAAAGTGGGCTAAAGAATTCGAAGAACACGGTTTAGAGAACGTTTCTGTAAGAACATAACAATTCGTTCTATTCGCATTACCAAAGGAACTCCGGAATAATCCACATTTGTCATTCCGAACGTAATGAGGAATCTTTCTGAATCAAAAACATAGATTTCTCGCTCTGCTCGGAATGACAGTTATTCAGAGGTTCTCTAAAGGCTAAAGGTGGTTTTGGGGCGCAGCTAAGCGATGTCTATGAGTTCAACGTTATCTGCTCAAATTGTTAAAATTGATTTGATTGTACTGCCAAGAAATTTCACAAGTAACACGTTAGGCTGGATGATGTAGGTTCCCAATATACAGACTGTGTATTAATTGCTGGGGTACGTTGACTCACCCCAGCCTACTGGTTTGTTAAAAATTGATTTAAGATGCGCATTGACCTATCGGGATATCGCCTTTCCGCCAATTAGAATAAGCTCATTAACATCCTGATTCCTAACCCATACAGCAGCACAACAAAAATCGTTCTTAGAGTGGCAGTTTTGGCGGAATGCGTGAGCCTTGCGCCAAGGGGTGCGGTCAGCATACTGGCTAGCACCAGCCAAGCGAGTGCTGGCAAATACACATATCCCAAGCTGTATTCAGGCAATGTTTCTGGTTGCAGGTAGCCATTCGCGATATAACCGGCGGTGCCCGCCAGTGCGATGGGGAAACCAATGGCGGCTGCGGTGCCGATGGCGTGTTGCAGTTTGATTTTGCACAAAGTAAGAAATGGCACGGACAATAATCCGCCGCCTATCGCAACTAGGCTGGAGAGTGCGCCGATTACGCTAC
>NZ_JAKFWH010000079.1 GCF_021731985.1 Nitrosomonas sp. | reverse complement strand
CTATCAGTAGCACTCCCAACATTACCGTAACTATCCTCAGCCATAGCTTGGCAACCATCTCTCTCTCCTTTGTTTTTCCAAAATTTTTTTACTTCTCTCGTCAAGCTTCTTCTTGTCCTATGACGCATGTTTCATTACTTACAACCACAACTACTCCGTACGCTCTTCCCTAACCTCATTTCAAAACCGCGGACAGCTTTTTATAGGCTACTTAGTCAAATACTCGCTGTCAAGGTTTTTGAGCTAGAGAATGACTAAGATGAAAACGATTTTCTTTTTTTATTCTTTTAAGCTTTTCAACGCGACTTCTACAATTCTTTTATTAGCTAACTCATTATTTTAATCGCGGCAGACAATCGACTTTTGTAGCGTGCGGCCTTATTTTTATGAATGATACCCTTATCGGCAATCGAATCAACAGTCCCTATAGAACTATTAAATGCATTTTTAGCTACTTCTTTATCTCCTGATCCTATCGCTTTTCTTACAAATTTAATAGCCGTACGCAACTTTGATCGTAAACTAACGTTATATTCTCTCCGTTTATCGGCTTGTCTTGCTCGCTTTCTTGCTTGTGCACTGTTAGCCATAACCCACTTATACCCCTACAAATGAAAAAGGCTTGATAATACTTTTTTTTCTACCAGATTGCAATAACCAGCCTCTTCCAATATGGAATGAGTCTGAAATTGAATTGCTGAATCGGTCATTATGCGAAGCATGGGGATCAATATGGAAGAAGCGAAGTTAAAGACCTTGTCGCAGATCAAGGCATTTCTGGACGGGACATCGGAGGTTACATTTCGAGTTTCCAAGGGAGAGCGTAATCAGTTTATCGAGCGTGTGTTCAAGCGGTTTGGCTACGCCTCGCATGGCCGGGTAGAAAAAGGTGTATTGCTGCGATATATCGAGCGCATGACTGGGCTGTCACGGCAGCAAGTGACACGATTGGTACGACAATACCGCAAGGATGGAAAGCTATCTAAACACCCGCAGCGTGTTGCCCCAAAAAACGGCTTCACTCGCCGTTACACAGTGGCGGACGTAGCCTTTCTGGCCGAGATGGATGTGCTGCATAACACACTGTCCGGGCCTGCCACCAAGAAGCTCATGGAGCGTGCGTTTCAAGTATTTGATGATGTGCGCTTTGAGCGTCTGCCCGACATATCGGTTTCTCACCTGTACAACCTGCGTGGGAACAAGCAGTACCAGAACAAACGACGGCATTGGACCAAGACAAACCCAACTGGGATTCCCATCGGCAAACGCCGCGCCCCGCAACCGAATGGTATCCCAGGCTATATCCGTATCGACAGTGTGCATCAAGGCGACCAGGATGGCGTCAAAGGCGTGTATCACATCAACGCGGTGGACTGTGTGACGCAGATGCAGTTCGTCGCCACTTGCGAGAAGATCAGTGAGGCTTATTTGCTACCGGTCATCCGGCAGTTATTGGATGGGTTTCCGTTTATCATACTCGGATTTCATTCGGATAACGGCTCGGAGTATATCAATTACAAGGTCGCGAAACTGCTGGAGAAATTGCTGGCTGAGTTCACCAAGTCACGGCCCCGGCATTCCAACGATAATGCACTGGCAGCATCCAAGAACGCATCAGTGGTGCGTAAGCATTTTGGCCATGCGCATATTCCGCAATACTGCGCCAGTTTGGTCAATGCCTTCTGTACTGAATATCTTAACCCTTACGTCAACTTTCATCACCCGTGCTTCTTCCCCGCAAACAATCACGGATGACAAGAGAAAAGAGCGCAAGAAATACCACTACAAGAACATGAAAACACCGTATGAAAAATTCAAATCAATACCCGATGCTAGTCAGTATCAATCCGGTACCGGAATTACGGAACAGATTACTAAGGCATTAGGTGCGGACGAAATTTCATTCAAACAAGCAGGAATCGGCAGTTCGCTGAGTGGACAGATCGGTGTGGTCGGAAAACGTATTTCATCGCGTGTTTATTTAAGTTATGAGCGCAGTCTGGCGACAACCACCATGGGAATCACGAAGCTGACTTACAATCTGACTCCCAAGCCAACCGTTGTGACACAGACAGACGAAGATAGCGCAATTGATCTCTTTTATACATTTCAATTTGATTAGAACTAATTTTCTGTACTCATGATGAGATTGCGCTGTGTACCAGCAGGTATTTTTGGCACCTCTCTTCGATGACCAGATCGGTCATTCTTCTTTCCAGCATATCAATGCGATTTTCAGCGAGAGCCTGATGTATCAGGTGGGGAAATTCCGGCAGGATGATTATCCAATTGAGCGCTTTTTTTCGCAAAAAGAAATCCGGTCGTGATCAAGAGAAAATGAGTGGAATTGATAAGGAAAAAGACGGCTTAAATATATCAAAGCAGCAAGAGTGACCGATTACAAAGCCTTTATTCGACGATCGCAACGCAAGCCAAGGACCAAAAACGGCGATTGGGGTTATTCTTCGCTAGTAGGAGTTCTTTATTATAGAACTGACACTATTTTGGAGCTCAGGCAACGGCCCTGACAGGCCGCGGTCTCCAGCAAATGGCAGGTGTGCCTTCACTTATTTTCAACCTTCTTGCCTTCTGACATTTTCTTAGCGCGCGCCACCTTGCGTTTCTGAAACTGGTCGAATTTGAGTGTCAGAAGGAATACGTAATCAATAATTGCATAGGTAAACGTCAGTACATCACTGGCATCTTGCCCGGAAATATCTTCGTCGGTAGCGTGCGCTGCGTAATTCCGCTGATCTCTCAACTCCTCGCCCCACTCAAAAAGCCGAGCGTCAATAATTCCTTTGTCGCGCAGTTCTTTGAGACCCGCACCAAGGTATGTGTCTTTGGTTGAAAAGTGCCTGCAGATGGCTTCAAGCGCGCGGCCACACATCGCGGTAGCCGCAAAGAATGCTCCTGCCTGTATGCATCTCTCCGCCTCATCCATGGACTTTTTTACGATATCCGGAATACCGGAATCAAGTAGTCGCCTTGGATTTGGGAAGACCCTTGTGACGTCCGGCCAGAACAGCTTTCTATCACGCATGCTTTCTTCGGTTTGGCCGATAAGTGCCGAATTGCATGAGGGACACTTCAGAAGGTACGTGCGGGCATTCCAAAGCGCAAATACCTCATGCTCATGGGATGCTATAACTTCAGCATCAACTCTTGCTTTGCATTCGTCACATTCGATTAACACTCAATCACCCCAAAAAAGGTGTCTGTCAATGAAGAACGGCCATGTTATCGTTAATCCTAGATCCTCAGTTGAGGTCACTTAAATCACCCAAGAATCGCATAGATTAAGGATTTTTGAAAGATGCATAGCATCACCAGTCAGGTCAGACTTTAATAAAATAGCTAAAATTGGCTGAAAGTATTGTCACATATCAGAGGTTTTTAGGCTAAATGTTGGTTACTGCAAATAAACGCAAGTTATTAACCAATAATTGATATTTTTCCTCAAATTCATTGAGGTTACATAACCACCACTAACTACCTATGACATAGCCTTCATTTTAATAAACTGCGCGACTCAGGCTGTCAGCTTAACCATATTTCTTCCGATTACGCCGCCGTCGGCTATGCGCTCGCTTCGCTTCAGCTTCAGTAAGCGGTGCAGGCTTTTTGTCGGCATAGGGGTTGTGTCCGACTTTAAAATCAACGCGCAACGGCGTGCCCTTCAGTTTAAAAACTTCACGGAAAGTATTTTCCAGATAGCGCCGGTAGGTTTCAGGCACATGGTTTAGCATGGTGCCATGCACGATGATTAGCGGCGGATTGGAGCCGCCCTGATGCGCATAGCGCATTTTGGGGCGCGACATGCCGCCGCGTGGCGGCGGATGTTTTTCGATCGCCGCGATCAATGCACGGGTCAATTTAGGTGTTGATAAATCGGCCATGGCAGCCGCATAGGCTTGATCAATGGAAGGCAGCAGATTTTTCATACCGCTGCCGTGAAGTGCAGAAATATAGTGCAATTGCGCAAAGCTCAGAAAAGCCAATTTTCGCGCCAATTCGCGTTTAATCGTGTCGCGCTGGTATTCATCCAGGCCATCCCACTTGTTCACCGCGATGACCAGCGCGCGCCCTGTTTCCAGTATAAATCCGGCAATATGCGCGTCCTGATCGGAAATCTCATTTTTTGCATCCAATATCAGTACCGCAACATTGGCATCTTCGATAGCTTGCAAGGTTTTGATAACGGAGAATTTCTCGATGGTTTCAAACACATGACCACGGCGCCGTAGACCCGCCGTGTCGATCAATGTGTAGTGTTTGTCCTTATGCGCAAAATCGATATAAATACTGTCGCGTGTCGTTCCCGGTTGATCAAATGCGATCACTCGTTCTTCACCCAATAACGTGTTGATGAGTGTCGATTTCCCGACGTTGGGACGGCCGACGATCGCAATTTTTGGATACTTGCTCTCGGACGGTTCTTCTTCGACATCTGGAAAATCCGCTAACGCATAATCAGCCAGCTCCTTGATATTGTCGCCATGGATCGCTGACACCGCGCAAGGATCACCCAGACCTAGCTCATAAAATTCAGCGGTAACGACGGCTGTCGCCATACCTTCCGTTTTATTCACGACCAGCAGAATTTTTTGCCCGGATTTGCGCAGTTGCTCGGCAATAATTTTGTCATGGGCTGTTACGCCTTGCCGGCCATCCACAATAAACAGTACTCTGTCCGCTTCGTCAATCGCCTGCAACGTTTGCTTGGCCATCGCGTGCAAGATGCCTTCTTTAACAACCGGCTCGAAGCCACCGGTATCCATCACCAGATAGGGTTTGTCCCCTATTCTGCCTTGACCGTAATGACGATCCCGTGTCAGACCGGGGATATCAGCAACGATGGCATCGCGGGTGCGGGTGAGGCGATTAAATAAGGTTGATTTGCCAACATTCGGACGACCGACTAAAACAAGTGTGGGTTTCATGATTTTTTACTGCCAGTGCCGTACACGCCAGGTGTCATTAAATGGAAAGGGTTCATATCCGTGTTACCAGAGCCCAGATGAATCGTTAAGATTCAGAAAGACTTACAAGAACTGCTAGAATTGCGTATTAAAAGCGTAAACACCACCCTTTGCTGTTTGCACTACAAACCCGTCAGGCAATAAACTAGCCGAGTTCGGAATAATACTGCCATCGGTGGCCGAACGCGCTATCAAGGCACCATCATAATTCCGCAATAAATTGACATAGCCTTGGTCATCCCCCACCACAATATATTGCCCTTTGATGATAGGTCTCGTCAGCTTCTTACTACCTAACCGGCTTTGTTTCCACATGCTGGCACCGCTGAGCAGTTCATAGGCGGCAACGACACCTTTTTCTTCAGTCACATACACATAGTCATTGTCCATAGTCAATCCGGCACTGCTGGAGGATTCACGCGCCCAGATTTGCGCGCCGTCATTAATCGCAAAACAGGCAACACGTCCCTGGTATGCAGCTGCGCAGACGAATCGATTGTTAACCACCGGTGCGCTGGTAATATCCGTCATGCGTTCCAGTTCAGTAACACCGCGGGGTTGTGAGACGGCGACTTCCCAGCCAATATTGCCATTAAACAAACTCATTGCCACCATTTTCCCGCCAGGGAAACCGGCAAACACAGCGCCATGTGAAATCGTTATTCCAGCAGTACTCCGCACAGTTAACGAAGGCGTTGCGCCCTGGTACACCCATTTACGCTTTCCATCAATGGCATCGAGCCCAAATATCCGGCCATCGACAGTACGCACAACTACGATATTATTTTGTACTTGCGGTGTACTGAGAATTTCACTGGTGACTGACGCTTGCCATAACGTATGCCCGGATTCGTTATATGCAAGTAGTTCGCCTTTAAATGTTCCAATCAGAATCAATCCTTCACCAACACCAACGCCTGCAGAAAACTTATTTTTCGTTTTAACTTGCCATAGCTCTTTTCCGCTTGCCGCGTCATACTTGGTCAGTTTTCCTTCTTCATCAGCTGTGTATACTGCGCCATTGTCATAAGCGGTATAAAAGGAGGCGATATGATTCTCACTGACTTTATCTTTCCATATTAAAGGAATCGGATCAGCCGCCTTTAAAGCATCGAGCTCTTCTTTTTCATAGACGATGACTTCTTCCTTGACTAATATATCGGATAGCTTCGTACTCATCGATTCAATGATAGGCATATCAAGGGGATTCATCGTGCTGCCACATCCTGAAAGCAACAGGACGGATAGCATCCAATATCGCAATAACCGCCAGGATCTGGCGAAATTCAACAGAAAAGTCACTTCTTGATAGTTAATCAGAATCGCCTAACCCATCCAATTTCATTTGAACAATATTGTAATAATTGTTATTTTTGCTTAGTTTATCGATAGCGGTTTGATAACTCAGCCGTGCTTCAGAAATTTTCTTTGCCGCCACCTGAATGTCACCTTTACGATCCCAATATAACCCCGCAAAGGATTCCCCATATCCAGCATTCAAAAACCGCAATGCTTCGTCGTATTTTCCCTCATCCAGCAAAATACCAGACACTCTTAAGCGCGCCAGATCGCGCAACTCTGTTTCTTTCGCATGATCGATAATCCATTGCAGGTTCTGTATCGCACGTTTATTGTTGCTTGCCTGCACATCGGCTTGTGCCGCAATCAACGCGGCACGAGGCGCATAGCCGCTGGATGAAAATCCAGCTGTGAGCAGTTGAGCCGCATCATTAATTTTTGCTGGGTCATTTGACGATTGAACTTGCCGCACCAGGTTATATAAATCGGCGGCCTGGTGTGCCTGTTGTTGTTGATAATACTTCCAGAGTTGCATGCCGCCAATCGTTACAAGAATAACTGTTAAGACAACAGTGATCGCGGTACCAAACCTGTCCCACCAAGCCTTGAACCCATCCATTTTTTCCCGTTCTTCAAAACTATAAGTTGCCATTATATCTTCCTGAATAAATGCTAAATGATATGAACACCGAATTGACTAAAGATTGCAATTTACCGTGAAAATATCGAAATAGGATGCTACGAAGGTTTTTTCCTAATTAAGTCAGTGACCCTATCTAATTTAATGCTGGCTTGCTCGATGGACTCGCGTAGCGGTTTGATAGTTACTTCCTGCGCATTAACTTCATCATCGCCAATAATCATTGCGTAACAGGCACCTGTAGCATCCGCTTTCTTCATCTGAGATTTAAAACTGCCACCCCCGCAATGTAATACGACGTTAAATCCTTCATCGCGAAGCGATTCAGCACATTTCCAAGCATAATCGATCACTTGTTCGCCATGATGAACGATGTAAATATCAGGTACAGGTTGCGTGATCTCCTTTCCGCATTCCTGCATCAACGCTAGCAGTCGCTCTATACCCATTGCAAAGCCACACGCTGGAGCGGATTTTCCTCCGACTTGTTCCAGCAAACCATCGTATCTTCCGCCCGCACAAACAGTCCCTTGCGCGCCTAGCTTATCGGTTACCCATTCAAATACCGTGCGGTTATAGTAGTCAAGTCCTCTTACCAAGCGTAAATTAATCTCAAAATTAATACCTTGCTCACGCAGTATATGCTGCAATGACTCAAAATGGATGCATGATTCAACGTCCAGATCATCAATTAATTTTGGCGCACTCTCGATGATCTCCTGCATTTTTGGATTTTTGCTGTCGAGTATGCGCAGTGGATTGGTATGCAAACGCCTTAATGAATCTTCATCCAAGCCATCACGATGCTGCTCAAAGTATTTGATCAGGCGAGCGCGATGCAACGCACGGGATTCAGCATTTCCCAATGTACTGATTTCAAGACGCAAGCCCGAGATTCCCAGTAAATCCCACAAGCGTGAACACATGACGATCAATTCCGCATCAATATCCGGTCCCGCAAAACCTAATGCTTCGACACCAACCTGATGAAATTGCCGGTAACGACCTTTTTGCGGCCGCTCATGCCTGAACATCGGACCGGAATAATAGAGTCTTTGCGGACCAGCATATAACAGATTATGTTCGATGACGGCTCGCACACACGATGCTGTGCCTTCAGGCCGCAAAGTCAGACTGTCATTGTTGAGATGATCAATGAAAGTATACATCTCTTTTTCAACGATATCAGTCACCTCACCAATGGAACGGATGAATAAATCGGTTTGTTCGACAATGGGTGTCCGGATATTCCGGTAGCCATAGGCAGCGAGCCATTGTTGCACCGTCTGTTCAAAATATGCCCAAAGATAGGATTCATCCGGGAGAATATCATTCATCCCGCGAATTGCTTTAACGCCAATAGTCATCAGACAGCTTTTCTCGGATACTTTTCGCTAACATATTTATCGACGATCTGACGGAATTCGTTGGCAATATTACCGCCTTTTAACGTCACTGTTTTTTGCCCATCTACAAACACCGGCGCTACCGGATTCTCACCGGAACCCGGCAAGCTGATTCCTATATTTGCATGTTTGCTTTCACCGGGACCATTGACAACACAACCCATGACAGCCAGCGACATATTTTCAACACCATCATATTGCTCACGCCACACGACCATTTCGTCACGTACGTACGCTTGAATACTCTCCGCCAGTTCCTGAAAATAAGTGCTGGTAGTACGACCGCAACCCGGACAAGCAGCCACCAATGGCACGAACGCACGTAATCCCATGGTTTGCAGAATTTCTTGCGCGACAATCACCTCGCGCGAACGGGTCCCACCCGGTTCGGGTGTTAATGAAATACGGATTGTGTCTCCAATTCCCTCTTGCAGGAGTATTGCCAATGCAGCTGTCGATGCCACGATCCCCTTAGATCCCATACCGGCTTCTGTCAATCCCAGATGCAGCGCATAGTCACAGCGTGCAGCCAGATCGCGGTAAACCATGATCAAATCTTGCACACCGCTCACTTTACAAGACAAGACAATTTTATTGCGGTTAAGGCCAATTTCCTCGGCCCTGGCAGCACTTTCCAGTGCTGATGTGATTAATGCTTCCCGCATTACATATTTGGCGTCTTGTGGATTGCTGGAAGCCGCATTTTCATCCATGATACGCGCCAGCATTTCCGGATCCAGACTTCCCCAGTTGACACCAATTCGTACCGGCTTATCATACTTACAAGCTGTTTCGATCAAAGTGGTAAATTGCTCATCGCGTTTTTTACCTTGACCGACATTTCCCGGGTTGATACGAAATTTTGCCAAAGCCTTCGCACATTCAGGATAACTGGTCAGTAGTTTATGACCATTGAAATGGAAATCGCCTACCAGAGGCACATGGCATCCCATATCATCCAGGCGTGCACGAATTTCCGCTACCGCGCTTGCTGCTTCCATTGAATTGACAGTGATGCGAACCAATTCAGATCCAGCGCGCGCCAACTGTGCAACCTGTTCGGCTGTAGCAGTTTTGTCAACCGTATCCGTATTGGTCATTGACTGCACTACGACCGGCGCACCGCCACCCAGCATCACCGTACCAACCCGGACACCTACACTAGACCGGCGATTTGTAAACGTACTATTTTCAGGCATAATTTAACTGTATTGAGATCAAAAATGATTACTGGCGACTTTATTCAAGCGTAAACCGTGCAGTTCCGTCCTGTCGCTTATAAGAAGCCATATCAATTACTTTGTCATTATAGGTGAGATTAACTGCCGCTGCATTGCCTATAACAATCGATAATGGCCTTTTCCCCGTGATAACTTGTTCACTCCCGTTCTTCTTGAGCTGTTCGAACAAAGAAGCGCCTGAGCCATCGACTACTTTAATCCATGAATCCCCAGTCAATTTAAAATATAAATTACCTGAATCACTTGGCATTGCAGTTGATTTCTCGCTTCTCTGAATGATGGGCTTGTTTTTTGCTGGAATAGTTTCAGCTTTTGTATCCGATTCCGCTTCTGAAATTTTCTCGCTATTAATTCGATCACTGGTTGTTAATTGCTGATTGGCTTGAGAACTGATTGTAGTTTTTGTAGTTCCCGACAAGGGCAACTGAATTTCTACAGAGGCTGTTCCCGATTCAAATTTTGCCACATTACTGACAGAATCGGCTTCAGGCGTTTTAATCCAGATATCATTCGCAAAAATAAAATAAGCACCCGCAATGATAGTAAATAATACGATAACAATTGTTAATCGATTGTTGCCTGAGTTTTCCCGGTTTGAAGAAAACGATATTTGTTTATTCTTAAATGGCGTACGCTCATAGGTCGATATCACCGGAGTAGATTCAGGAAGCAATTGCAATAAAGGAATCGGGTCTAACTGGACCAGATTAGCATAATTACGAATAAAGCCTCGTAAAAAAGTGCGTCCCGGTAGTTTTTCATAATTTTCTTTCTCAATCGCTTCGATCTGTAACACCGAGAGGCGTAATTGCCGAGATACATCTTCGACGCTCATGCCTTTCATCACTCTGGCTTTGCGCAATAAATGCCCAACACTTTGGACAACGCTCGCAGAATCAATGTCATTTAATTCATTTTTTGCCGGTTTATGATCAATGTGAGTATACATATTATTCTGATTGCTATTACCCTCGATTTGCTCGTTCTGATGATTATCCAGATTGGGAGAAACTATGTCTGAATCAATAATCTGTATGGCAGACAAAGATTCCATTTCGCTTTTTTCTATCTTGAGTATATTGTCGCTCGTTGCTTGATCTCGCTGAATTTTCTCAGTGTCATTATGCAGTATATGACCTTCCGTTCCGGCATTTAAATTAATATTGTTGGATTTAATATCTTCAGGAAGCTGGTCATCGTTGCTGTTTTTCTCGTTCATCGTATTCATTATCTAATTTTTCCTTCACGAATCGCAACTGCTTCTTTGGACTCAGGGAAATGCTTTTGCAGCTGAAAGATATAACTATCAACAGCCAGTTGATTATCCATTGCTTGCTCGATTTTTATCGCCAATATCAGACTCTCAGGCGTTAGTGAATTATTTTTCTGAAACAGAGCGAGCTTCGATTGTGCATCGGTTAAATTACCACGTTGAAAATCAGCATCAATCAATCCAATCAATGCAGGTGAATAATTAGGCTGGATAGATAACGCCTTCTGGAAAAATATTTGTCCTTCGCTGTATTTCTGGCGCTTAATTTCACAGATTCCCGCATTGACATATGACATTTCCGGCGTTGAATAAAGTGGATCTATGGCGGCTGTCATAAAATGATTAATGGCTTGGTCCATACGTTGAGGAAAGCGCTGACATAAGAACCATCCATAATTATTGTGTATCTCAGGGTTTTTAGGTGCCTTTCGGATTGCTTGTTCAAAATTATCCAACGCTTTGCTGTTTTCATTTAAAGTCATATTAATCAGCCCCAGTACATTATATGCAAGCGCATAATCCGATTGGGCCTTTAAGGCTTCAGTGACTTCTTCTAGCGCGACATCCAATTGCCCTCGATGAAAATATTCCGCAGCCAATTCTGTGTGAATTTTTGCACTCTGAAACGCCCGTTCTGCATTGGCTTGAACCGACATCCCATTGTCTATCGGTTGCTGCACGCAACCACCTAGCCCTACAAAATGCATCAAAAGAAAAGAAATTGACAGACTTTTTTTCACTGAATCGCCTCTATCCTCACACCAGCTGTGCGACGCGTTTTATCCTTTACCTGACCTGCGAGCTGGCCACAAGCGGCTGCTATATCATCACCGCGGGTTTTTCTAACCGTCGTAACAAGCCCGGCTTGCATTAACACATCACGAAAAACACGCACAGTTTCTGCTTTAGAACGCTTAAAATCAGATCCCGGAAACGAATTGAACGGAATCAAATTAAATTTACAGGGTGTATCGTGCACCAACGCTACAAGTTCACGTGCGTGCGCAATACTGTCATTAACACCCGCCAACATCACATACTCAAAAGTTATAAAATCTCGAGGCGCTGCCAGCAAATATCTCTGGCAGGCAGCCAATAACTCCTTAATCGGATATTTTTTATTAATCGGCACCAGCTGATCGCGTAAAGCATCATTCGGTGCGTGTAAAGATATGGCCAGAGCAACCGGACAACGTTCACGTAACCGATCAATCGCGGGCACCAACCCCGAAGTACTCACCGTAACACGCCGCCGCGAAAGTCCATAAGCATGGTCATCCAGCATCAAATCCAGCGCGGTAATAACATTATCAAAATTGGCCAACGGCTCACCCATGCCCATCATTACCACATTGGTAACAGCTCTATTTGCACGGGCTGAAGTATTATCGCTCAGATCCGATTGCAGTGTCTTGTTTGCAATCCACAACTGCCCAATAATCTCGGCAACTGTTAAATTACGATTAAAACCTTGTTTGCCCGTAGAACAGAAAGTGCATGCTAAAGCACACCCAACTTGGCTTGAAACACATAAAGTGCCACGATTCGCCTCCGGTATAAAAACAGTCTCGATACCATTACCCGCACCAACTGCTAGCAACCATTTACGCGTTCCATCTATCGCCACATAGTCAGTGATAACCTGTGGTAATTCGATGACCGCTTGCACTGCAAGTTTCTCACGCAAGCCTTTAGCCAGATCACTCATCGCATCAAAATCGGCAGTACTATATTGATGAATCCAGCGCAGCAGTTGCTTTGCACGAAAAGGTTTTTCACCAATTCCAGCGCAAAAATCCACTAGGCCTTTACTATCATAATTTAACAGATTGATTGTCACTATATAGAAACTATATGATCTTTAGCGGGAATAAATACTTAGTGTGGAAAAGAAACAAGCAATCTCTGCCGCAGCAGTTTCTGGTGCATCTGAGCCATGAACTGCATTGGCATCAATACTATCCGCAAAATCAGCACGGATAGTTCCTTTTTCTGCTTTTTTTGGATCTGTTGCGCCCATTAAATCTCGATTCTTTTTAATGGCTTCATCTCCTTCCAGTACTTGCACCATGACAGGACCGGATGTCATGAATTTAACCAGATCTCCAAAAAAAGGACGTGTGCGATGCACTGCGTAAAACTGCTCTGCTTCAGATTGTGATAAATGCATCATGCGAGCTGCAATAATTTTCAAACCATTTGATTCAAAGCGTGAATAAATCTGTCCAATTACATTTTTTGCAACAGCATCCGGTTTAATAATGGATAGCGTTCTTTCAATTGCCATTAAATACTCCAATAAATTAATAAATTAAACGTTACATTTTAACAAGAAAACACATCGACAATTCGTAAAAACATACCGTATTGTGTTAAAGACAAATTATTTTGCTAGATAGTATTAATAAAGCAACTCGATATTTTACAAATTGTGCACCACTCACTATGGATTGATCGAGCGAACTGAATAGCCCTGCTGTTTCCAATCTCTAATACCTTCACGGTAGTAGAAAATATTTGACCAACCCCAATCAATTGCTTCTTTGATCGCAATTGAACTGCCCATACATAAAATGCCGTTACAGTAAATAACAACAGGCTGGGTCTTTTTTACAATGGCACTTAAATTTTGCTCGTCGAAATCGCTTTTGATTGAAAGGTGATAGGCACCCGGAATATGTCCAATTTTAAAATCATCAAGCCCCCTGACATCGATAAAGTGATAACCTTTGTCGAATAATAATTTCGCTGTTACAGTACTTATTGTGCGAGCACCTTCAATTTTCTCTGGTGCCGGATTATCGGCTTTTGACGTATTCACAAAGCAGAATAACAAAATCAGCAGCAGAAATAAAATTCTACTCATTGCATTCACCAGTATCGTATCACTTAATTTCATTCTTAATTCCCGATATAGGATTATTCAAAATCAAACTGTAATTCTCACGATACTTAATCAGATTTATGGCGATCTCGGAAATATTTCTTATTTTCATAATATATTTCACAATTATTATCTTCAATCCAACCTGGATAGCCCAAGAGTGGAATAGGCGTCATATCAGAACTTGATGATAAATCTTGTAATAAAAAAGACTCTAATATTGAATCGATTAAATGCAATTGCTTTAACAAAGTCTGAGTAAAGAATGCTTCTTTAACATTGAAAATAATTCCTTTACCCGTCATACCAACATAAGGATTCAAAGCTTTCTCATACAATCCATGACCAAAAACAAAAAACCGCATTGATGACAGCATTCCCTTACGTTGTCGCCAAAACAGTTCCTTCCATTCAAAATCGCTTAGTAGTTGAGTTAATGTTTTCTCGCTACTCACAACGATCACGCCCGATTCATCAAAAAGCGTTGCTGCATCCCTTAGCGCACAGCGTTGTTTAATCTTGTTTTCTGATTCAAATAATTGAGCCTGATAATGCAGCTGATTAAGTGCCGATTTTGCTCGCGGGAATGTATGCCATACCAAGGCGTTAAAAAAATCATGCCAGTTCTTAACCCTTGTTTGTATTTGGCCAGTTAGATAAATTCTCGATTCATAGCTTTGCTCAAAACATTGCTTCCCAATACCCTGAGGTACAAAGCAAATTTGCTTCTCAGATTGAGTCAGAACTTGTTGATTTCGCGGCAGTACTAGTTTATTTAAGTGAGAATGCTCAGGCCAAAATGCACAATTTGCAAAATACTTTTCCAAATGCAAAAACGGCTCAAACATAGGTGAAAGATTCACAAAATTTGGATTCCAATCATGTACGTTCATGCTTGGTTTAGAGCATAGCTAAAGGATATGTTGATAAAAATATGCGTGAGCAATTAATGGTCATTAATAAGCAAATCGCTTTTCACATTCTCTGCACGCAATAGTTTTAAATGCTCCAAACCAAAGTGAATAAATGCAAGCGCTGTAAATATCGGAGCCAGTAGATTGAGTATCGGTATAAATTGAAATAGTCCTGTCAACAAACCTAATCCCCATAGTGAGTATCTGTTTGATGCGCAAATTGTCTTAATTTCTTGTTTACTGGCATGTTCAGATAACGCGTCATATCGAAACAACTGCTGGTTCATAAAAGCTGCTGCTACAAAAGGAACAATAATTCCTGCCCCAACTGCCCACAATGGCATTGTGATGACCCAGAGCAGTATAAAAATACCGCTGGCAAGTATTGCATTAATGATACTGCCGCCCAGGGTACCACCATACTCGCGTTTAAGTTCAGGAAAAGAACGTTTAGCAACCAGCTTGACGAGCGCCGGCATTATAAAGATAGTTGTAATCAGCAAAGTGGTTATTATCACGAGCGGGATGAACAAAATTATGTGGATCATGCTTTGAATAGCAGAAGTAATCCACCCAGATTCCATATTTTGCAGCCATTCACCGATACCAATCTCATTCAACACCAAAAGTATCATCTCAGAAAAACTATTTTGAAAAATGAAACCGATAATGAGCCAGAACAGTATCGAAACTAAAATTGGCCAAATGATAATCCATGCGATCTTTAGACGCATCAGATCGCGAAATGCGCTTGCAGTTGCTTTAATAATAAAAGACATTTAAATTGCCAGTAAATGATATATAGGCTAAGGACGGCAATTATCTATGATATCAGCATGATTTACTAGGCATCTCGTTTTAACAGTATATTAAGCCAGCAAGGCAAAGCCTATTTTATGAACCGAAAATAATACTGAATTTCTTTTTGACTATCACCGTAATAGTCTTAAATATGTAATACTTAAAACTGTTTACTTTAATTTTCCAGCATTCCAACAAAATAGACTTGAATACTAAAGTTCCTAATCAAGATGACGATAAGTACTCAATGAAATTTGTTATGAGGTATAAAAATGAAAATAGATAAATCTTTACAGCCAGTGTCGACTGTTTCTGTCAGTGATGGAAAAAGACGCGCTGATATCACACCGAATCCAAATGCAGGCCAAGAAAATAATGTGCATTTAAGCTCGAATGTTGCGAAACTGCAAAATATAGACAGCAGCTCTGCTAGCGGTTCGATTGTCAACACGGCACGTGTTCAGGAAATCAAGCAAGCTATCAGTGAAGGAAATTTTCAAATAAACCCGGGGGTTGTCGCCGATCGGTTGCTTGAAACAGTTAAAGAATTGATAGAGTCTAAAAAAGGTGCTATTTGATGACTTCTTCTCAGCATCTCGTATATTTTATGAGAGAACTAGAAACTGAAAGAAACACCTTACGTGCATTTATTGAAATTCTAAAAAAAGAAGAATGTGTACTCGTTGAAGGAAAAATAGAAAAATTAGATTACCTTGCCTCCGATAAATCACGTTTAATTGAAGAGTTGATAAAGCTCGACGATCATCGTAATGAATATTTACAGAAGCAAGGGCTTCCTTTGGAGAAAAGCAGCATCAATGCTTGGCTGGCCGAACAGCATTCTGGTCAGTCTGAAGTAAAAACTTTATGGAATGAATTATTAGATCTGGCAAAAACAGCGCAACAACTTAATCATTCAAACGGCTTGATTATCTCAACTCAACTACAACATAATCAACACGCCTTTTCCGCATTACATTGTGCAGCAGGAAATGTTTCCTTATATGGCCCCAAAGGTCAAACTTATATTTGAATTTCGTTCTAATACTCAACAATTGGAATTTCAGTTACTTTATCAGGGTCCGTTGACAAAATCATAACTGTTACCCGTCGATTTCTTTTTCTACCTTCAGGTGTCTCATTAGTTTCTATGGGCCTATTTTCGCCATAGCCTATTGCTGTAAGACGATGCGCCTCAACGCCATTTTCTATGAATAACCTGATCACACTACTTGCACGTGCGGAAGATAATTCCCAGTTTGATGGAAAGTTTTCTGTCTGAATGGGTAAATTATCCGTATGCCCTTCGACATGAATCTCATGCTCGTGTCCCTTGATAACATGAGCCACTGCTTGTAATGTCAAACTTGAATTATCTGCAAGCTTAGCTTGTCCTGGTGAAAAAAGAACACTGGCATTGATTTCGACAGTGATCCCTAAAGAACTTTGTGTTACTCGCACCTGCCCATCCTTTACTAAGGGCTCCAACGCATGGAGAATATTTTTTGCCATGCTTTTCATTTTTTCTTGCTTCTTTGTTTTCTGAAAACTTAGATCATCAATCAGCTTGATTGAGTCTGCTTGATTTGATTGCTGGATACTGATAGGAGAAAATTCCGTAGCCAGTGGAAGCGTAAGATTGGATGGGTTGTCGTTTTTAAATGCACTGACCAATGAAGAGCTTAAAACACGATACTTGCCCTCGTTAACCGATGAAACTGCGTACATTACAATGAAAAAAGCAAATAACAGCGTAATGAAATCAGCATATGAAACAAGCCAACGCTCATGATTATCCGCGTGCTCCTCATTCTTTTGCTTTCTTTTTTTTAACATGGATTACTCAAAAAATAATTTGATAACCGGATATTGCATGCTCAATTTAAACAAAATAACCTTTCAAACGGTTTTCTATTAGCCGGGGATTCTCACCATTGGCGATAGCAACAAACCCATCAACCAGTATTTCCTGCATGACCACATGCTCATTAATAATACTTTTTAACTTATTTGCTATTGGCAAGAAAATCAGATTGGCTAATCCAACACCGTAGATAGTTGCAACAAAGGCGACCGCAATACCATTCCCTAAAAGCTCTGGATCCGATAAGTTCTCCATAACATGAATCAAGCCCAGCACAGCACCTAATATACCGATCGTCGGTGCATAACCGCCAGCCGCTTCCCAGATCCGGGCAGATTGACGTTGGTGCGCCTCAAAAGCCAAGATATCAATCTCCATAACTTCACGTAATTTCTCCGGCGTACTTCCATCAGCAAGCAGCTGCAATCCTTTTCTTGTCAAAGGATCCTTTACAACCGGCACTTGCGTTTCAAGCGCCAATAATCCTTCTTTGCGTGATATATGAGCCCAATTGATAATCTGTTTAATTAAAGTTTGCGGAGAATTGATTGGCGGGAAAAATACCCACGCACTCATTTTGACTCCATTGAGGAAAATTTTTACTGGGCTTTGTAGCAAAACTGCTCCAACCGTACCGCCCATGACAATCAAAAAAGCTGCAACTTGCAGCAAAGAACCAACGTGACCGCCCTCGAGAATCTGCCCGCCAATTATTGCAATAAAAGCCAACAAAATACCGACAACACTATTTAAATCCATCTTTGATTTTTTATTCATCACAGAATCCATTTAATGACACTGGATAATTAGCATACATCTCAAAGATTTCTTAAACGGCTGCGCAAACGTGCGACAGCTTGCGTATGCAGCTGACAAACCCGGGATTCACTCACACCAAGTACTTCGCCGATTTCTCTTAAATTCATTTCTTGTTCGTAATGCATCCCCATTACCTGTTTTTCCCGGGGAGGAAGATTATCAATAGCAGCAATTAGTTGATTCCGGAAATTCTCATCCAGCAGTACATTTAAAGGATCGCCTTCAGAATTGATGAATAAGCGATCCAAAAATGGCTCTTCATCATCCTGCTGGAAATCTTCGTAATAAATTAATTGAGCGCCTCGTGCACTTTGCAAAGTCTCATGATATTCATCAAGGGACATATCCAACTCCTCAGCCAGATCTTGTTCGCTGGGCGCGCAGCCTTTACGTTGCTCTAACAAACTAACTGCAGCTTCAATACGCCGCATTTTTTTTCGTATGCTGCGCGGCAGCCAATCTGCTTCACGCAATTCATCCAAGATAGAGCCGCGTATGCGCTGCGCTGCATAACTCTCAAACTGCCTGCCATACGAGCCTTCATAGCGATTGATTGCATCAAGCAAACCAATCATCCCCGCTTGAATAAGATCATCGACCTGTACACTCGCTGGCAATCGAGTCATCATGTGATAGGCGATACGTTTTACCAATGGCGTAAATTCAGTTATAAACTGTTCTTTATCAATTGCTTTAGTTCCAGTCGCAGTATACATAGTCAATCACACCATAAAATTTGCCATGCTAAGATGGCTTGTCCGAATCAATCGCTGCATGAAATTATCGATTCCCCCGTTATATTTATCCGGGCATGAAGAGCGCAAAACATTCCGAGCCAGATGTTTAAAACACAGTGCAGCTTGCGAAGCCGGGAATGCTTCAAGCACCGGCTTGCATAATTGCGTTGAACTACGTAATTTTTCATCACTTTGGATATAGCCAATATATTCCAGAGTTACTGACAAATATTGACGCGCCACTTTGTATAGATTCTGGTAAATAGACAGCGATTCTGTTTCTGAATCAACTTTATTCACAAGAATAAGGAAATGCTGCTTGCTATACTCCTGGCTCATGATTTTAATCAGCACATACGCTCCCGTAAGGGATGCGGCTGAGCCAGAAATCACGATCATGACTTGTTCCGAAGCTAGACTTAAAGGCAGGACATGGGTTGTACCGGTCATTGCGGTATCAATCAGCACAATATCAACAGACCCGGTAAGCTCTGCAAAACTTTTAATGAGCCAATCTTGCTCAAGTGGATTCAACTTGTTTAATGCATGAATACCGCGCATGGCAGATAGTATGATGATATTTTCCGGGCCTTGTAAAAGCACTTGATCCAGCCTTTTATCTTTATGGATCACGTGAAGCAAATCAAAGCGTGCCTGTAGGCCTAAACTCGTACAAATGCTGTTATGGCAGGGATTCTCGTCAATCAATAACACACGTTGACCATTCTGCGCTAATGCCGTAGCAAGATTCACCACAACACTGGTTTTTCCAATCCGTGCTGCTCCCCCTGCAATTGTGAAAACACGAGCTGAATCAGTCTCTTGGAATAATGTCATATTACGTAGCCCTGCCGCCTGATCGTGTAGAATCAATCTAGTCATAGGTAAATCCTGCCAATGATTTTTCCTCTGATTGTGATGGCGCTCCACCATTCTTAGTTGCCATAATTAAAGCGAACTCTGCATCCCGCAAAGTAAAAGCGGATTCACCCGGGGTCGATTTAAAAATACGGTGTAACAAATAGCGTGGATTAGCGGCATGAATATCTTCTGGAACCTTTTGTCCGTTAGCGACATAATGCAGCAGTAATTTTCTGCGTATGACAACATCCAAAACTACGCCTAAACTGGCGGCTTCATCGACTTTTGTAATAATACAACCGTAAATACCGCTCTTCTGGTGAGCAGAAATCACCTCATCCAGAGTTTTTCCATTCGATGCGGCACTCAAAATAAGCATGCGTTTTACATCTGCGCCACAGTTACTCAACATCGCAATCTGCTCCGCAACCATTTGATCACGCTGACTCATGCCCACCGTATCGATCAACACCATATGTTTGTTTTTCAGCTCCGACAGGGTTAACTGCAAATCTTCGGTATCTTTGATGTTACGAACAGGAATACCCAATAATTGCCCATAGATTCTTAGTTGCTCATGGCCGCCGATACGGTAACTATCAGTAGTCAGCAACGCGACTTTGTCTGCGCCATGCCGAATTACACAACGCGCTGCCAGTTTTGCAGTGGTCGTGGTCTTGCCAACACCTGTAGGACCGATCAGTGCATAAACACCACCTTTTTCAACGATGTCATCATTGGCAACTGTGCGCAGATTAAAAGCCAATGCGGACATTGCCTGTTTCAGGCTCTGTTCATAATCAAGATCTGCGGGTAGCCTGTCGACTAACCGGCGTGACAGCAACGGGCTAAAACCCGTATCTAACAAGGTGCGCAACAGTTTTACTTTTTCTGGCCTACGCTGTGTGAAGTTTCCCCACGCGACAGAAGCCAGTTGATCTTCCAGTGTATTTTTCATCGCCTGTATCTCAGCAATAATGTCACGGGCCAATGATGCGGACATCACATCATTCGATGCTTTCAGGATTTCTACTGGCTCACTGGCTAAAGACAGTAGCGCTGAATAGGATTCAGCCCCACTCGGCTCTATATTTTTCCCGTAATGAGCAATACCATTCGATGTCAAAGTTGACGGCGTCTGGGTATGCACCAGATCTGACATCTCAGAATCCGCCAGCGCCATGATTTCAACACCGTCCCTGGTTTTTCTGTTTGATAAAATGACGGCATCAACTCCAAGTTCTTCTTTAACTTGACGTAATGCTTCTCGTGATGTGGAAGCGATATAGCGTTTTACTTTCATTTGTTACCCCCAACAAGGGAAGTGATTTTGATTTTTCGTGAATCCGGAATTTCTGAATGAGAAAGCACTCTCAACTGAGGTAATGCACGGCGTAAGAATTTTGCCAGTAAGAAACGGATAGCACCTGGCACCAGTAATACAATAGGCAATCCAAGTTTTTCTTGTTGTAGCGCTGCGCTACGTGCTTCTTTTAACAACGTATCGGCAAGCCCGGGTTCAATTCCGGTACCTTGAACACCACCAGACTGCATCACTTGGATAAGTATATTTTCCAATTCATGATGTAAGCTCATGACTTGAACCTCTGCACCTGCGGGGAAAAACTGATCCACGATTGCACGACCTAAAGCTGCCCTGACAATCGCGGTTAATTCGATAGCATCTTGTGTTTGTGTTGCATGCTCAGTCAGTACATCGATGATGGTACGCATATCCCGGACATGTACACTCTCTTCCAATAAATTGTGCAAGACTTTCTGTACTGTCGATAGCGGCAATAATTTCGGAACCAGATCTTCAATAAGCTTCGGAAATTGCACACTGAGATGATCAAGGAGTTTCTGTAGCTCCTGTCTGCCCAATAACTCGGCAGCATGCGAATTAATTAAATGGTTGATATGCGTAGTTACGACAGTACTGGCATCGACAACGGTGTAACCATTGATCTGTGCCTGTTCACGCAAAGTAGCCTCAATCCATACAGCGGGAAGTCCAAACGCCGGATCACTGGTTACCGTGCCAGGTAACTGCATCGTGACGCGTCCCGGATTGATCGCCAGATACATACCGGAATAAGATTCCCCCTGACCGATTACCGAACCCTTTAGGGTGATGCGATAGGCATTTGGCCGCAGCTCTAGGTTATCCCGGATGTGTATCACCGGTGGTAAGAAGCCGATTTCTTGCGCAAATTTTCTACGTATGCCATTTATTCTTTTTAACAAATCCCCCTGCTGCGCTTTGTCTACCAGAGGAATCAATCGATAACCGACTTCTAAACCCAGCGTATCAATGGGTGTCACATCATTCCAGCTCGCATCTACTTTCTCTATGGAAGGTATTTCTGGAGCAATCGACTCGATGGTTGGAGCAACTGTATTTTTTATCTTTAAATAAGCTATCGCCCCTAAAATAGAAGCAATAAACAAGAATACAAAATTCGGCATGCCAGGTACCAAGCCCATGATGCCCATAATGCAAGCCGTTATCACTAATACTTGCGGTTGATTAAATAATTGACTTAGGACTTGCTCACCCAGATCTTCATCGGTGGTCACACGACTCACAACTAAACCAGCTGCTGTTGAAATAATCAGTGCGGGAATTTGCCCAACCAAACCATCACCAATGGTCAACATCGTATACTGCTTGGCTGCTGCGCCTAATTCCAAATCATGCTGCAGTACACCGACAAGCAATCCACCGATAATAGTAATGAGCATAATCAGTATGCCCGCAATGGCATCTCCCCGTACAAACTTACTGGCACCATCCATCGATCCATAAAAATCAGCCTCTTGCGAAATATCAGATCGACGCTTGCGAGCTTCATCTTCGCCAATCAATCCTGCATTCAAATCGGCGTCAATGGCCATTTGCTTACCCGGCATCGCATCAAGTGTAAAACGCGCACTGACTTCCGCGATACGTCCGGCACCTTTGGTGATCACCACAAAATTGATAATGACCAGAATAATAAATACAATTAAACCAACGGTATAATTACCTCCAACCAGAAAATGTCCGAAAGCTTCGATCACTTTACCGGCTGCGTCAGGTCCCGTATGCCCCTCCAGCAATACCACCCGAGTTGAAGCGATATTGAGCGATAACCTTAATAAAGTTGTGATCAAAAGTATTGTAGGGAATACTGCAAAATCAAGCGGATTCTTGGTGTAAAGACTCACCATAAGTACAATAATGGATATTGCAATATTGAAGGTAAATAGAAAATCCAGTATGAATGGCGGCAATGGCAACACCATCATAGCCAGAATCATAATAATCAGTATCGGACCGGCAAGGGTCTTGAGATTATTGATGTCTGTTA
>NZ_JAKFWH010000072.1 GCF_021731985.1 Nitrosomonas sp. | reverse complement strand
TTGGCAGAGCACTTCATCTGGATAAATATAAATTGGATCAATTGATACTGAGTGCTTCCGCGGAAACCCGGACTTACTTAATCAATGCAAATTTACTCATCGCTGACAAAAGTAGCAAAATCAATCCGCACACGACACAGGCAGAATTTGATACTTCTTTAGAAGATTCACTTAATGAGCTGTTGTTAAGCGATGATGAAAACAATAGCCCAGGAATTACTCAGTGTTACCCCAGTGGCAAACCTTATAATGCATCCGCATTATTATTAGCCGGTGTGCAAGACGTTACCGAAATTATGTCATCTGGCAAGTATAGGCTTGAGGATTTAATCATGTTAGTTCTGGAAACTTATTATAATAGCCTAGGTTTTCGTTTCATCACGCTTTGCCTTAGAGATCAAAAAATAAATCTGTTTCGTGCACGCAGTTCTCTGGGCAGTAATAATATGGAGTATCAAAAGGCATTTAACTTCCCAACTGCACCGTCTAATGATCTGTTTCATCTTGCCCTGAAGAAGAATGTAGATTTGCTAATTTCAGACGCCTACATCCCCAAAATTCGCAAACTAATACCCCAATGGCATGTGGATCTATTACCCGATGCACGCAGTTTTATTGTGCTCCCTTTGGTAGCAAACGAAAAACCCATTGGCCTATTTTATGCAGACCGCGCATTGGATGCACCTGAAGGAATTACTGCTGAAGAAACAAGGCTGATCAGAACATTAAAAGGTCAAGCACTGACAGCTTTTAACTCGAGATAAAATATCTGATCACACAGATAAATAAACAATAGGTACAAGATGACAAAAATGACAGGCTGCTTATTTATTATCAGCGCACCATCTGGCACCGGAAAAACCAGTCTGGTCAGAGCGTTACTCCAGTCAGACATAAATCTGAGTCTGTCTATTTCACATACTACACGCCCGCCGCGTTCCGGAGAAGTCAATGGCCGTGACTATCATTTCGTCGATGAAGAAACATTCAGACAAATGCTTCGAAATGGAGAATTCGTGGAAAGTGCAGAAGTTTATGGCAATCTTTATGGTACCTCGCAAAAATGGATCGATAGCGCTATCGCTTCAGGGCAAGATATCTTACTCGAGATCGACTGTCAGGGAGCAAAGCAAATACAACAAATTCTCCCCGAATCCATTGGCATCTTTATTCTCCCGCCTTCGGCTGACACCCTGGCAACGCGACTAAAAACAAGGGCCCAAGATAATCCGGGAATCATTGAGAAAAGACTTGCTGCAGCACGCGAAGAAGTCGGCCATCTTATTGAGTTTGATTATGTTATTATCAACGATAAGCTGGAAGATGCGCTTAATGATCTGATCTGCGTTGTCAGGGCTGAGCACTTAAAAAAGGCGCGGCAGCTGATAAAATATCATGCATTGATCGCCCAATTGTCATAGCCAGTTCCTATAAATAAATGGCATAGTTTTTTAAAAAAATTTCAGCATCTGTTTGTAACTCCATAAATAACCGAGATAAATACCATGGCACGAATTACCGTTGATGATTGTATAAAGCAAATTCCCAACAGATTTGATATGACTTTAGTTGCTACAGTACGCGCCAGGCAATTGGCCATAGGCTCCGCGCCTATGGTGGATCCTGCACGCGACAAACCGACCGTCATCGCACTGCGCGAGCTGGCGCAAGGCAAAATAGGTTTGGATATCCTCAATCCCAAAAACATGTAGTGCCGATTCAATGCTATGAAGATGCTGTCAAGCATTGATAATATCTTTGTAGTACTTGGTAATCATCAACCAAATAAAACCCTGCACATAATCGCACCAAAGGTTGATTTAAGTAGTTTAAAGATTTAATAGCACAAACCCGGCTTGCAAAAGACAGCCAATCCAAGTTAAAGTTATTTTGAAGAAAGTTAAAATAACTTACCTGATGCACGCCAAACTAATCGAATTCCATGCCTGAAGCAGAACTTCTATTTTCTGAAACCTCCCAATATCTTAAACCAGAAGATATTAATCAACTCAGAAATGCTTATTCATTTGGTCAAGGCGCTCATTCCGGACAATTCCGGAAATCAGGCGAACCCTATATTTCTCATCCAGTAGCAGTAGCCAGGATCCTCTGTACACTGCATCTCGATACGCCCACGCTGACAGCCGCCTTATTGCATGATGTCGTAGAAGACACGGATATCTCAAAAGCTGAAATCAGTGAAAGATTTGGCGAACCGGTAGCAGAACTGGTTGATGGTGTATCTAAACTCACTAAAATTGAATTTCAGACACAGGAAGAAGCACAGGCTGAGAATTTCCGCAAGATGCTGCTGGCGATGGCGCGAGATGTACGTGTCATACTCATCAAACTGGCTGATCGGCTGCACAATATGCGAACACTTGAAGCCATGCTCCCTGCCAAACAACGAAGCATTGCACGTGAGACCCTCGAAATTTATGCACCGATCGCGCATCGGCTGGGACTCAACAATATCTACCAAGAATTACAAGAACTGGGTTTTCGCTATTCATATCCCATGCGCTATAAAGTGTTGGTCAAAGCAACCAAAGCGGCGCGCGGCAATCGTCGTGAAATCGTTGGAAAGATTCTAGAAGCCATTGATCTAAAGTTAAAAGAATCGGGATTGAATGCGGAAGTCACTGGACGCGAGAAGCATCTCTATAGCATTTATATGAAAATGGTCGAGAAACATTTATCCTTTTCTGAAGTACTGGATATTTATGGCTTCCGTGTTATTGTTAAAGATATTCCTTCGTGCTATGTAGCACTGGGCATGTTACATAGCTTGTATAAACCAATTCCTGGTAAATTTAAGGACTATATTGCAATCCCCAAAACCAATGGTTATCAATCGTTACACAATACTTTATTGGGTCCGTTCGGCATTCCGATAGAAATACAAATTCGCACCGCAGAAATGCACCGGATTGCCGAGAATGGCGTTGCTTCGCACTGGCTCTACAAAAGCTCAGATGCAGATTTTAATGATCTGCATTTGCAAACCAGCCAATGGTTGCAGAATTTACTGGAAACACTCAGCGGCTCGACAGATTCTTTGGAGTTTCTGGAACACCTTAAAATCGACTTGTTTCCAGGCGATGTTTTTGTTTTTACCCCGCAAGGAAAAATTCTAACACTCCCGCGAGGCTCCACCGCCGTCGATTTTGCTTATGCAGTTCATTCCGATGTGGGTAATTGTTGTGTAGCTGTCAAGATTAATGGTGAGAACGCACCACTGCGCACCAAACTAAAAAGTGGTGATCGCGTAGAAATCGTCACAGCACCGTATGCGAAACCGAATCCTTCCTGGCTCAGTTATGTGGCAACCGGAAGAGCGCGCTCACACATTCGCCACTTTCTAAAAACAATTCAATATGACGAATCGGTCAAATTGGGTGAACGCATGTTAAATCAGGCGCTACTGTCTTTTAATATTAATCCTGACACAATAAATGATACGCAATGGGAAAAATTAGTACGCGACAGTGGCGTCAAATCCAAGGAAGAATTACTCACTGAAATGACTCTGGGAAAACAACTCCCTGCAGTCGTAGCAAAAAGGCTGACATCCCCATTGGAATCCGTCTCCAGTGACCAGATAGCTGGTCCAATTACCATATTGGGGACAGAAGGATTGACCGTTCAATTTGCCAAATGCTGCCGCCCTATCCCCGGGGATGCCATTGTCGGGGTGATCAAGAAAGACTCCGGATTGATCATCCATACGCATAATTGCGCTAATGTCACCAGTAGTCAGAAGAACTCGGAAAACTACCTGGATGTAGCATGGGGTAAAGATATTACTAGAACGTTTGAATCCGGTATCAAAGTTACGACAGTAAATAAACAAGGCGTACTGGCACGAGTCGCTGCTGAAATAGCCAAAGCCGAATCAAATATTGACGATATCGCCATGGAGAACGAGAATGATTTCATGCATATGCGTTTTATCCTGCAAATCAACAATAGATCCCATCTTGCACAGGTTATACGTGGCCTGCGGCATCTCAAAGAAGTTGTTCGAATCCATCGCACGAAAAGCTAATCTGCCAGTTTTCTGTAGGACAGTAGAACATTCCGAAGTTCTGATCACCCGTCACAAAAGACTGGTATCAGCCGATTAGCGATTTAATATGATCTCCAACACAAACTTGCTGCCGATATAGGCGAGCAATAGTGTAATAAATCCCACCAGGGTCCAACGAATGGCTATCCGTCCCCGCCAGCCGTAGAGTTGTCTGCCGGCCAACAGTGCTGCGAATACTCCCCAGGAGATAAAACCAAACAACGTTTTGTGTGAGAATGTTAGCGGTTGACCGAATACTTCTTTTGAAAACACTACGCCGCTCAGGAGCGTCAAAGTAAGTAAAATAAATCCAATCCAAATGATGTGGAACAATAGTTTTTCCATCGCCAGCAGTGGCGGCAGATTTGTCAGTATCGAGCGGGTGGCAGGGTGATGTAAATGGCGTTCGACTACGGTCATCAATAATGCGTGTACCGCCGCTATCGTCAATAGGCTATAGGCCATCATAGCAACCAGTAAGTGCGCTTTAAATGCAGGCAATTCGGTGTTATCAAGAGGACGTAACGATGGAAAAAATAACGGCAATAACACCGCGATGGCTGCCGCTGCTGCAACGGGCGCAACCAAGGTTTGCAATCCCTGTAAACGATTAAAAAAACCCGAGAACCAGTAAATGAATGCAGTTAGCCAGACAATGGTTGAAATCGCATTACTCAAACCAAAACTAAGGCCTGCGCCAACAAACATCGACTGATACAACGTCATGGCATGCAATAACAAGGGAGCAAGCATCGCATAATGTGCCCAGGTAATCGTCACCAGTACACGATCACTAGCTTTTGATGGTGCTTGATACCAAGTATTTCGCCAAAAAAACCAACCGATCAGTATATAAAGCAAAAAGGCTGCGAGATAAGTTAAAATGCTGGTCATTGATAGTACAAATATTAAGAGGCCGGAATAACTGTTTAGTCTACATGGCGCTTTAACAAATTCAAAGAGCTAACCCGGATATTTATTAAAATTTGAATGATCACTTTGTTCTATAACGATCGTTTCTGTGAGGTTTAAGTATGTTTGACAATCTGACCAGCCGTCTTAACGGTGTCATTAAAACATTACGCGGCGAAGCAAGGCTTACTGAAAGCAATATACAAGATGCCTTGCGCGAGGTCCGTATGGCATTACTGGAAGCTGATGTGGCTTTACCGGTAGTCAAAGATTTCATTGCGCGCGTTAAAGAAAAAGCCGTGGGTCATGAAGTCATGAATAGCCTCACACCTGGACAAGCACTAGTTGGGGTGGTTCATCAAGAGTTAATTACGATTATGGGTGGAGAGAAAGTTGATCTGAATCTTTCCACAGTACCTCCCGCCGTTATTCTTATGGCGGGATTGCAAGGCGCCGGTAAAACTACCAGCAGCGGCAAGCTGGCCAAGTGGCTAATAGAACAAAAGAAAAAGAAAGTATTATTAGTTTCGTGCGATATCTACCGTCCAGCTGCTATTCATCAACTGGAAATTCTGGCTGGCCAAACCGGTGCTGATTTTTTCCCCGTTAAGGATGGACAAAAACCTGGCGAAATTGGTGCCGCTGCATTGGATTATGCACGCAGGCATCATCATGATGTAATGATCGTGGATACTGCTGGCCGATTAGGCATTGATGAAGCCATGATGCAGGAGATCAGTGAACTTGAAGCATTGTTAAAACCGATTGAAACTTTGTTTGTTGTCGATGCGATGCAAGGGCAAGATGCGGTTAATACAGCCAAAGCATTTTCCGATGCACTTCCCTTAACCGGCGTCATACTCACTAAATTGGACGGTGATGCGCGTGGTGGCGCAGCGCTATCGGTCAAACACATTACCGGAAAACCCATCAAATTTACCGGCGTTGCGGAAAAATTAACCGGATTGGAAGCGTTTTATCCTGACCGGATGGCATCGCGTATTCTGGGCATGGGGGATGTGCTTGGGTTGATTGAAGAAGCACACCGCAGCGCTGATCAGCAAGAAGCTGAGAAGTTGATGAAGAAAATGAAATCGGGCAAGGCATTTGACTTAGATGATTTCAAGGCACAATTTCAACAAATGCGCAATATGGGCGGGATGAGCGCACTGATGGACAAATTGCCTGCGCAGTTAAGTCAGGCCGCACAAAATGTAAAAGTGGACGACAAAATAATCAGCCGGACGGAAGGCATTATTAATTCCATGACAAAGCAAGAACGTATCAAACCTGAAATCCTGAAAGCTTCACGTAAACGACGAATCGCCGCAGGAGCAGGTGTTTCTGTACAAGAAGTTAATCGTTTATTGGCACAATTCGAGCAAGCCAAAAAAATGATGAAAATGATGAGTAAAGGCGGAATGTCCAAGATGATGCGCGGATTAAAAGGAATGCTCCCCCGCCTGCACTAGAATATCAATTGGCTGCGGGTGCTTTCTCCAGTCCAGCAACTTGATTTCCTGCGGCTATTTTCCTTGCTGAGAACCAGCGCATACTCATGTTGGGTATGCGCTGGTTCTGCCAGAAGTGTGTATCGTCCATTTTCTATGGGATAGGGTTTATTTCCAAGGAACTGGAATCCGCAGAAACTATCGCCAGCAAAGCAAAAACGGTGTCGAATTAACACATATCAATGCTTGCCTGTACTGCCGAAACCATCTTCACCCCGATCGCTCTGGTCAAAATTATCCACTCTGTTGAATTCAACCTGCACAACGGGAACTACGACAAGCTGCGCGATACGTTCCAAGGGATTAAGGTGAAACGAAGTCTGTCCACGATTCCAGCAGGAAACAAAAACCTGCCCCTGATAATCCGAGTCAATCAAACCCACCAGATTTCCCAATACAATCCCATGCTTGTGACCCAATCCAGAACGTGGCAGCACCAATGCGGCCAGACCCGTATCGGCTAGATGCAATGCGATTCCTGTTGGAATCAGATGGGTTTCACCCGGATTGATCGTGACAGGCAGCTCAATACAAGCACGCAAATCCAGACCCGCTGAACCCGGTGTGGCATAGGCAGGTAGCTGTTCATTTAAACGTTCATCCAGAATTTTGATATCAATTTTTTTCATATGCTTAAGTATCAGTATCTTTCTTTTATTGCTTGTAAAGCAAATTAATATGTTTTATCAAATACCGCGCTTGTTCCATTTTTGATGCTTTGGGAAGAACATGCTTACCGGCATCATCCAGCAAAATCAACTCACTCTCATCAGCACCGATGGCATCTTGAGCCAAATTGGCAACCAATAAGGGCAAATTCTTTTTGCGCCGCTTCATTTCTGCATTTTTCTCAAGATCCTCTGTTTCTGCTGCAAAGCCAACGCAAAAAGGTGGCTCGGGCAAACTGGATACCAGCATCAGAATATCCGGATTGGGAATCAACTCTATTGATAACTTTTTATCAGATTTTTTTATCTTCTGCTGACTGGATTTTGCCACACGATAGTCAGCAACGGCCGCAACACTGATAAAAATATCAGACTGCGACATTTCTACTTGCACGGCATGCAACATGTCCTCTGCACTTACCACATGAATGAGCTTGTCTACTGCTGGCGGTACCAAACATGTCGGGCCAGAAACAAGGGTAACCGTTGCACCCGCTTCGACTGCAGCCCGAGCAACGGCATACCCCATTTTTCCGGAACTTTTGTTGGTGATACCCCGCACGGCATCAATTGCTTCAAACGTCGGTCCGGCTGTCACCAGAACTTTTTTGCCTTGCAATAAGCCATCTGTCTGAAACGCAGCTCGCACCATTTCTGCCAGCTCGCTGGCTTCCAGCATACGACCCATCCCCATTTCACCACAAGCCTGTGCACCACTCGCCGGGCCGATTATTTTGACACCATCATGTTGCAACAAAGACAAATTACGTTGTGTCGCGGGATTCTCCCACATTTGCCGATTCATAGCGGGTGCTATTATGAGCGGACAATCACGCGCCAAGCATAATGTCGCCAATAGATCATCTGCCATGCCACCGGCAAGTCTAGCAATAAAATCAGCACTAGCAGGTGCCACCAAAATCATATCAACATTACGGGATAGATTAATATGCGCCATGTTATGTGCAGCATTGGTTTCCCATAAATCGGTATGAACCGGATTATTTGTCAGTGACTGGAATGTTGCTGGCCCAACAAAATGACAAGCAGATCGTGTCATTACCGTCTGTATTTCAATCCCATCTTGTGTTAGTAGGCGCGCCAATTCCGCTGCTTTGTAAGCAGCCACGCCGCCTGTTATACCAAGTAACAGGCGCTTCTTAGATAGAGAAGATGAATATGTTGTCATATTAGAAGATTTCTCTGAATAAACCAAATAAATTACTAAGTTGTTGTTAATTAAAGTATATATTAATAAAATAAGCACCTGTTTGCTCATTCTACTCAATATAGCTGCACTGCATGCCGCTATCAGTAAAATAAAAATAGTAGAACTGGCTATCTCAACAACTGATTGTGACGTACTTACATACAATCGATCTTATTTTACATGACTTAGCGATCAACCATATTTTATGGCGATTTCAAATTGGCCTATATCTGAGCGACCACGAGAAAAACTATTGCAGAAAGGCGTCACCGCCCTTTCTGATACAGAACTGCTGGCCATATTTCTACGTACCGGTATAACCGGGAAAAGCGCCGTAGATCTCGCAAGAGAATTACTTCTACATTTCGGTAATCTAACCAATATATTTACGGCCAATCAGACTAGTTTCTGTCAATTACCCGGCATGGGAATTGCAAAATATACACAACTACAAGCCGTGTTAGAAATGGCACGCCGTGCGCTAAGTGAGGAGCTAAAGAGCGGAGACGCAATGAATTCACCGCAGTTGGTTCGAGATTTTCTACGCCTGAGTCTGGCAAATAAACAACACGAAGTCTTTCTCGGTATTTTTCTGGATGCAAAAAATTATACCATTGCTACTGAAGAGTTATTTAGCGGCACATTGACACAAGCCAGCGTTTATCCTCGGGAAGTCATCAAACGCGCTTTATATCACAATGCAGCGGCCATCATTTTTGCGCACAATCACCCTTCTGGCGTGGCCGAGCCTAGTCATGCTGACAAAGTGCTTACCCAGTCCCTGAAACAAGCATTGGCTATGATTGATGTTAAAGTATTGGATCACTTTATTGTTGGTAATGGTACTACCCTATCATTTGCCGAGCATGATTTAATTTGAACGAAAATATCGAGAATAAATCGTATTGGATTTAGAAAGCATTGTGAATTTATATCTACTTTTGATAAATACTCACATCACTCATGAATATTTAAACAGTTACATTTGAGTAAATACCTAAAATCAGGATATAATCTCTCTTTTTAAGAATTCTTGGAGTGCGCTATTATGGCACGAGTATGTGAAGTAACCGGCAAGAAGCCGATGTCCGGCAACAATGTTTCTCACGCAAACAATAAAACCAAAAGACGTTTCTTGCCTAATCTGCAACGCCGCAAGTTCTGGGTTGAAAGCGAAAATCGCTGGATTAATTTACGATTATCTAATGCTGCATTACGCACGATCGATAAGAATGGCATAGATTCAGTGATCGCCAAAATGCGCTCAGAAGGCAAAAGCGTTTAAGAAACTAATCGAAGTAAGTTAAGGAGTCATCACAATGCGTGAAAAGATAAAACTTGAATCCTCAGCTGGGACAGGTCATTTCTATACAACCACAAAAAATAAACGTGCAAAACCCGAGAAATTGGAGTTAATGAAGTTTGATCCTGTCGCACGAAAGCACGTTAAATACAAAGAAACAAAGCTTAAATAAATATGAAATAAACTAAGATTCCCAATAAAAAACCCGCTTTGGTGGCGGGTTTTTTATTGGGAATCTTAGAGTTCCATCAATACTATTTATGCATAGCAACGTAATCGCTGAGAAAAAGCCTGCAACACTTCGATACCACTTTCCTCTGCACGTCGGCACCAATCCTCCAACTGCTTGACCAGTTCTTCAGTTGACGCAGTAGAGCGTTGCCAGATTTCAGCTAATTCCTCACGCATGGTATAAACTTTATCGAGTGTTTTAGCATTACTGAGCACTTGACTTAGTTTTTCGCGTTCATGCTCTTGCAAAGTTTTCGAATCAGCCAAGATCCAACGCTTCAGAGTAGAATTATCCACACCATATTGCGTCGTCGCTTCTTTCAAGTGAACCATTTCTTTCGCAAAAGTCGCTTTCAACGATTTCGTATATTTGGCAAGAACCTCATAGCGATGAGAAATAACAGCTTGCAACGTATCTGAATCGCATTGGGTTTTTTCCTTATTAATACGCAATTTAGGCGCAACTTTCTTGACCTTTGCAAGCCCCATCATCTCCAAAATACGAATATACATCCAACCAATATCAAACTCGTACCATTTATTGGATAGTCTTGCTGATGTTGCATAAGCATGGTGATTATTATGTAATTCTTCACCACCGATTAAAATGCCCCAAGGAACGATATTCCTGCTGGCATCTTCTGCCTGGAAATTCCGGTATCCCCAATAATGGCCAACACCATTGATAATACCTGCAGCAAAAATAGGAGCCCATAACATTTGCACCGCCCAAATAGTAATACCAATCGGACCAAATAGGATTACATTAATAATCAACATTAATGCGACACCTTTTGCACTATGCTTAGTGTAAATGTTACGTTCTATCCAATCATCAGGCGTACCGTACCCATACCTTTCCAGGGTCTCCTGATTCTTTGCTTCTGCTCTGTAGAGCTCCGAGCCTTCACTTAACACTTTCATGATACCGACAACAACAGGACTATGTGGATCATCCTTGGTTTCACATTTTGCATGGTGCTTACGATGAACCGCCGTCCACTGTTTTGTAACCATTCCGGTAGTTAACCACAACCAGAAACGGAAAAAATGACTCGGTATCGCATGCAACTCCAACGCTCTATGCGCTGAATGGCGGTGAAGATAAATTGTAATACCCGCAATTGTAATATGCGTAAAAACCAAGGTAACGACGACATAGCCCCACCACGGCATATCAATCGCACCAGAGATTAAAGTAAGAAAATCAGAAATCATAGAGTTACCATCCTTTTAATGGCCTACCGAGGCGCAGACCTGATAAATAAAAACAAACACCCTCCAAACCATTGCACTTCACTCAACTTACATACTAATAAATCATTAACGTCATTTTTTCATTTACTGTACATGAAGTATTTACTCTTTACCACTTCTTTACATAATTTTTATATTAACACTTTAGAGAAAAGAAATATTAATCCGTATCAATTATCTGTTTAAAATAAATGGTTTCAGTAAAACCAAACTTCATTTTCCAAACAAATAGCATTCTGAAGAAATTGATAATCTTTCACCTTTCCAGTGCAGAGTCATTCAGTATGCGCCATTCTCCGGAAGCAATCCCCTGCAGGGTGTATTTTCCGATTGCATAACGAATCAATCGCAAAGTAGGAAATAAAACCGCTGCCGTCATCCGCCTTACTTGACGATTTTTACCCTCACTGAGAACCAAAGACATCCAGGTAGTTGCGATATGCTTGCGGTAACGAACGGGGGGAATCCGCTGCCAAAGATGGTTGGGCTCATCCATCAGAAATGCTTGTGCGGGCCGTGTTTTGAAATCATTCAGAACTATACCTTGGCGTAACTTATTTAATGCAATCTCATCGGGTTCACCTTCAACTTGTACCCAATATGTTTTAGGGAGTTTAAACTCCGGATTGCTAATCCTATTCTGCAATTTTCCATCATCTGTTAATAGAACCAAGCCCTCACTATCAGCATCCAGTCTACCCGCCGGATAAAAGCCCGTTAATGGAATAAAGTCTTTTAATGATTGATGACCGTTTTCTGGTGTAAATTGGCAAATCACACCATAGGGTTTATTAAACAAAATTAATCGAGGCATGGTGCCTGAATGTGATCAAAAAGCAAGTCCAATCAAAACTCATAGCATGTCTGGATAGATCACGGAATGAAGCACTGGTTCAATAATATTGTCTTTTTCCTGATACCGGATCCACCACACGGAGCCTTTCTTAACACGCAACCCAGGAGGGATAACCGGGACCAGATAACTGGCAACCTCACCCAATGTAGGTTGATGGCCGACTATAACAACAGCGCCTTGTGCATTGGGCCAGTTAGCCGCGGTAAGAATACTCTCTACACCAGCACCTGGGCCTATTTCATTATTGGTTACAAAATCAGATCTCAGTGCCATCGCGGTTTGTTGCGTACGCTGCGCCGGACTGGCTATCACCAGTGTATTTTCCGGCAATTCCGATTTGAGCCAATCAGACATACGTTTTGCTTGATCTAATCCTTTCTCTGTCAGCTTACGGGCTGCATCCGGAAAACCATCTTCAGCTTCAGCGTGGCGCCACAGAATCAATTCCATCGCATTTCTTTAATAGAGAAGTACATTGATAATCAACTTTGCAACTCGTTATATAATACATCCGGGTCACAACCAGGTTGCTGAATTACTATCACTTTATGCCGCGATTTATCACCTTGTTTCAGCATCACTTGGCATAGCGGCACATCGAAATGCTTAGCAAGGAACTTCAGTAGTGCGGCATTTGCTTTACCTTCTACCGGTACGGCCGCAAGTTTTATCCTCAGCGCGTCGCCATGCAATCCAGCTGCTTCAGTATTTTTTGCACCCGTCTGGATATGCAATGTCAAAACAAGATTATTTGCATCATCATACCGATACCAGCCCATGATAGCCTTAATACCCTAAAGGAGTATGGTAATGATTTCCCTATGCATGCCAGCCACTATCATCAGCAGCACTTGAATTAAGATCAACACAAACAATGGAGATAAATCAACATTGGCTATCGGTGGAATGCGCTTACGAAAGACGGCCAGGAATGGCCGCGTAAAACTATCCAGTAATGGCGCTAACGGACTATGCGGATTAACCCAAGACAGAACAGCCTGCATAATAATCATTATCAACACAATATAGAGTGTTATTTTAATAATCTCAACGATGCCCAGCAACCCCATAACGCCTGATGCAGCACCAATATTAGCTTCAAAATCATATCCCTGCACCATATAAACACTGGTAACGATCATACATTCCATTAACCAAGCGAGGATCAGCGTGGATAAATCTATGCCAGCCCAACCAGGAATAACACGACGCGCAGGCCGCACGATAAAATCAGTCACGGCGATAAGGAATTGGGATATCGAGTTGTAGTAGGGAACGCGTAATAATTGAAAATAAAACCGCAGTAGCAACGCCAAGGAAAGCAAACCCAAGATAGTATCAAGAAGAAAAATTAAGATCTGATTGGACATAAGAGTTTTCCGGAAAAACTGTAATTGATAATTAAGAAATCACAACTGGCTCTATCAAGATTTAAATTCTGCTGAACTCATCACTCAATTCTCGTGAACGCCTGTTCGCAGCATGAACGGCGGCTATGATCTTACACTGAATATCATTTTTTTCCATAGCCTGTATTGCTTGTTCCGTTGTACCACCTTTTGATGTCACCCGAGCGCGCAATACAGCCACATCTTCATCACTCAAGCTAGCCAGTTTGCTAGCACCAGAAAATGTCTGCAAACTGAGTTGCCTGGCTTGAACTGACGTCAAGCCCAATTCTATCCCTGCTTGCTGCATGGATTCAATAAAATAAAAAACATAAGCAGGGCCGCTGCCGGAAATAGCCGTCACAGTGTGCAGCATTTCCTCATCATCCACCCAAAGTGTCGAACCTACCGCCGCCAGAATCGATTCAGCATTCTTTTTATCTAGCTCATCCACGCCTGGCGCAGCATAAAGGCCGGCAACACCGCTACGTACCAGAGAAGGTGTGTTAGGCATTGCACGCACTACCCGCGCATAATCACCCAACCAACGTATGATATCAGTCGCACGAATACCCGCCGCAATCGATATGATCAGCTGGCTATTCAATAATGACGTAAGCCTCTGGGTCAATTCAAATAATTGCTGCGGTTTTACAGCCAATAAAATTACATCACTGCCCTTGACCCCATCGGCAAGATCCGCGACGGCCGAAACGCCTAATGTATGTTTTATTTTCTCACGGCTTTCTGCATTTATCTCCACTACACGAAGCTGCTCTGCTGTATAACCTTGCTGCAACAATCCGCTGATTAAAGCAGACGCCATATTGCCGCCGCCAATGAATGTGATATTCATATTAACCCTGTTGTTATGTTAATTGATTCATCTGCAAAGTAAATGATTTTGTAATTACAAACAAATTGTCTGTCTTCAGAAATTAAACTACAGCGCTATGCGGGCGTCAGTCAATGCTGACAACGCTGACAATAAAAGCTGGAGCGCTGACTTTGTCTGATTTGTTTAATCTCATGATCACATTTTTTACAGTGTTGCCCACCACGCCCATAAACCCAATATTGCTGCTGAAAATACCCAGGATTTCCATCACTATTAACAAAATCGCGCAAACTACTGCCGCCCGCTTCGATTGCCTGCTGCAAAATTTGTTTTACCGCTTGAACCAGTCTTTCATAACGCGTCATACCGATTCTACCAGCAGCTATTTTGGGATTGATTCCTGCTAGAAACAAAGCTTCATTCGCATAAATATTACCAATACCGACGACTACATGGCTATTCATCAGTGTTTGTTTAATACTGGCGTGACAGTTTCTGGTTCTCTTAAATAATTGCTGCGCATTAAAATCTGCCGTCAACGGCTCGGGACCAAGATTCATCAGAAGCGAGTGCTGCAGAATATCCCCCGCATGCCATAATACCGCACCAAAACGGCGCGGGTCTCGCAGCCTCAGAACGGTCTGATCACTTAAGATCAAATCAAAATGATCATGCTTCTGGGGCTGTTCTATTGATTGCATCAATCTATACGGCAGTATGCGCAAACTCCCTGACATACCCAGATGAAGAATCAACGTTCCGACACCGCAATCAAGCAAAAGATATTTGCCCCGACGTGTCACTGCCTGGATCGTTAAACCCGCCAACAACTCCGGCAAATTGCCCGGTATCGGCCAGCGTAACCTAGGATTGCGGATAATTACATTTGCCACGGATTGCCCCAGCAGATGCGGCGCAATACCCCGCAGTGTTGTTTCGACTTCTGGTAATTCCGGCATCAGTGCTCAGGCAATATCTGGTTTAATTTTATCCGATGTGGGTCGAGTAACTGCTGACCCACATCTATCGGAAACTGATAACCGAACCTATCTTTAACACGTAACAACACTATTGAGAATTCATTCTGCAGAATTCTCAGTTTGATTTCCTGTCCATCTTGCAAAGTGATTTTAATGAAACCCTTAACAACAAAATCAGAGCCTAACGCTTGCTCCAATATCAACTCTCTGGCATGCACCGTTTGCCATAACTGAATCCAATTTCCTATTGTATCTTCGTCAAGTGCTTCGCCTGAATGTTGCATGGTGATGCGCCAATTCTCATTCTGAAATTCTACCGTCAAATGATTCAACTCAAATTTAACTGGAATTTCATTGGATGCCAGTAACTGTGGATTGATCAGGTCGCTGGCGCTTGATGGCAAAGCGAGCACATAGCGCGGGGAAATCAAATATACCTGATCGCCTGTCGCCACATATTGTTGATTGGTCGTGGGTGCGAATCCGCCAAAACCAAAATACTCGTCATTAAGATACAACTGCACATTGGGTTGATCCAGACCAAAACGCTCTAGATCTGCCAGAGGCAAACGTTGATTACTACTCACCGTCAGAACTTCCAGAATTTCCGCGATCTTTCTTTCGTCAGCACGAGCTTGAACCGGCTTTACCAGATACCAGTGATTATCCAATTGCTGCAGTGCAATCTCTTGTTGTTGCCTCACAATACGTAGGCTCTGTACGGCCTCAACCGGACTGGTTGAAAGCGGGTATTTATGAATATCCGGAGATTGCGGTCTGAAATGCAGAAACACCGCCAAGCCGGCAATCGTAGCAAACATGATCAGATTAAGTCGCGCGTGATGAGTCATTTTTTATATTTTTCTTCGGCGGCGCCACCAAATAACCGTCCCGCTCACCAAAAACAGTACCGGCAATAAAACAAGAAAACCAATCACGACCAAAGTCAGCTCTGATTCACTTAAGATTAGATTGCTATCCAGCGTCGCGCGTGGCTGAATTACAATCAATTCTTCATCGCCTGTGAGCCAATTGATCAGATTAATACCAAAATCTAAGTTACTGCCGTTCCCGAGGTACGTATTAGCAAGAAAATGCCCGCTACCGACAACAACAACTCGCTGCTCGCGATCCTGAATATTACGCGTCAAAGTCACTGCAATAGTGATCGGACCCGCCACATCATCAGCTTGATCAAAGGTAATCTCGCTATTCAGGTCACCGGTTTCCACCCAGCCTTGCTGTGCCGTTTCAACCAGCAAAACGTTGCTCCATTCTTCACTCTCATCAATCGTTATCTGACGCGCAAACGGAAACACCGTAATATATTCAAAATTATCGGTGATGACGTGCTGCCCATAAATCGCACCCAAAGCAAATGTTATCGGCGCTTTAAGCTGTTCTGCCTGAGGGTCAACAACAACACCTGGAGTGAGTGTTAAGCGTAATTTCTCTGCCAAGGGCAATAGTCCACGTAATGATCCCTGATCCACCAGCCACAATAGGTTGCCGCCGCGGTCAATATGATTCAGTAGCTTATCCACTTCTCCCGGCAATAAATCCGTCTGTGGAGAAGCAATCATCAACATGCTCGCATTTACGGGAACATCCTGCTCAATGGCAAGGTTTAATGACTGACTGTTAAAACCATTTGTGCGCAAATGCCTGCCAAATTCCCCTAAATCGTAGTTGGCACTCCCATCAAGCCTGCGTTCCCCATGACCGCCCAATGCCACGATTAGTTTGTCTTCAGCGCGCGCCAATCGCATCAATGCGTTGGAAAATGCCTGTTCATTGATGGCTGTGAGATGTTCAACGCGCTGATTAAACTTGATTACCATCTCACCATTCACCTGAACATCCGCTTCCTGCGTCAATATAGGTTGCGCCACCGGATCAATAAATGTCAGAGAAAGATCTGGTCTCACACGCTGATAAAGTGCCACAAAGTCGGTAATAATCTTGCGAATATCTCCCAATTGCGCATGCTGCTCAGTGGCATAAGCTGTCACTTGAACCGGCCCTTGCAATTTTTGCAGTATCTCAACACTCGCCTCACTCAGGCTATTACGGCCATTCTGACTAACATCCCATTGCAATCGGGTTTGTACTGCAAGATAACCCAGCAAAATAACCAGCAGCAGTAGCAAAATGACAAATGCGCCATTTTGTATCAAGTAATGCAATCTTAATTTTTTATTCAGCGTAATCATTTGCGTAACTTTTAAGCTTACCCATGCAATCGCTCTCCATCCAAGCGGCGAATCGTTAACACCAGGAAGGTAACGATAAATAAAATAAAATAAGCGATACTCAAGGTATCAATTAAACCCTGATTAAACTGCTCGAAATGCTTCAGCAAAGAAAAATATTGTAACCATCCATCTGTTTCACTTGCAGCCAGATTGATTATCCACAATCCTAACAACACGCCCAAGGCGCCAATCGCAGCAATTACCGGCTGCGCCGTCAAGCTGGAAATATAAAGACCCAGCGCAGAAAAACATGCCGTCAACAGCAATAGGCCAAGCGTATTACTGAGTAATAAGCCAAAATCCAGCGCACCGCCAAGGAGTAATGAAATAGATAATGCAACTATCAGGGTAATTACAGCCAAAAAGAAAACCATTAGGCCCAGAAATTTACCAATCACAATATCCGTTATGGAAACCGGCGCTGAAATCAATAATGTCAGCGTGTGATTTCGGCGTTCTTCAGCCAGCAAACGCATGGATAATAATGGCGTAACCATCAATAAAATAATGGCTGCCATTGCAAACACAGGGGAAATAATGATTTCCGTAATTCCCGGGGGATTAGCAATTTGCATCAATTGAGACTGTATCTCCAGAAATGCATCCAGTCGAATCAGAAAAACCCAGGTGAGTATGAGTTGTATCAAAGCCAGCAATATCCAGGCCAAAGGAGAGATGAACAACATACTCAACTCCTTACGGATAATGGTAACAATCATTTTGAAGACTCCTGTTCTTTCATCACTGTGTAAGTTGCGTAAATACCGCCTCCAGACTGGTGCCCTGCTGCTGCAATTCGGCCATAGTTTGATCAAATACCACGCTACCTTTATGCATTATCTGCACCCGGTCACATACGCTCTCTACCTCAGACAATATATGCGTTGATAAGATAACACTACTGGATACGCCCAGCTCCCTGATCAATGCGCGAATTTCACGCATTTGATTAGGATCAAGGCCCACTGTTGGTTCATCAAGAATAATGACATCGGGATTGTGAATAATAGCTTGCGCAATGCCCACGCGTTGTTGATATCCCTTCGACAATGTGCCAATCACATGCCTGCCTTGAACTTCCAGACCACAACGCTGTTTCACATTATCCAACACAGCTTGTAACGTATGCTTGTTGATACGATGCAATCGGGCGGCCAGCAACAAATATTCGTCGACGGTCATGTCATGATAAAGTGGGGGAATCTCAGGTAAAAAACCTAAATGCGATTTGGCTTCTCGCGGTTTATCCAACATATCGATGCCGCAAATTTCTATACTGCCGGTACTGGGTGCAAGGTTACCCGTCAGCATACGCATCGTTGTAGTTTTACCCGCGCCATTCGGCCCAAGTAACCCTAACACTTCCCCGCGCCTTAATTCGACGTTCACATTTTGTACCGCTGTATGGTGACCATATTTACGACACAGATTCTGTGCTAACAAGGTTAAAGCTGCCGTTTCATCTGCCATACTACGAATTCCCGCCGTTGAATAGTGATATGATGAATTTTCTTTGCAAGTAAATCTGTTTGTGAAATTTCACGTTCTAAACCGATGGGCAGTATACGTCTGATAGATCAATAATTCACCGGCTTTAACTCTATTTCGATAATAAGACAGAATACAAACAGTCATTTTTAACCACCATACGGCTATTTCTCTAATGAAAGCTGATTGTTGACCGTTCAACAATGATACTAAATTATTAACTCCATTCCGCTCAAAATAACAACACATATTTGTTGCAATTAAACAACATATTAATTTGAGATAATAAGCAAACAAACTGATAATTGAACACTTATAAACTTGAAGTAGTAGAATAGCAAAGACTTTCAATTGTATTGGTAAAGCAATTTTTGCATTACCACCAGAACTCTTAGAAACATAGTTTTCATTAAAAGGACAACATCATGAAAAAAATATCAGCCAAAAATACTCTTATTGGAATGGTTCTTATACCAGCAATGTTTTCTGGTGCTGTCTTGGCACAAGCAACAGGCATTGATCAAGATCAATCTGTAAAAAAACCGGAAGCTTATGGTGTTGATGATCGTGGCGTAGTTGCCAGAAACACAACCGGTTTGTGTTGGCAGACTGGCTACTGGACACCTGCTATGGCTATTCCTGAATGCGATCCAGATCTGGCTAAAAAAACCGAAGTTGCTGCGGCACCAGCAGCGGCAGCATCAGCAGCGGCAGCCACAACGGCTCCAGAGAAAATCACATTCTCCGCAGATGCATTATTTGATTTTGATCGTGCAACATTAAAACCAAATGGTATTCAAGCATTGAACGAGTTTGTCAGTGCCATACAAGGTGTTAAGTATGACCTCATCATTGCTGTCGGCTATGCAGATCGCATTGGATCCGATGATTACAACAAAAAACTCTCTGTTCGCCGCGCTGAATCAGTCAAAGCCCATTTGGTTTCAAGAGGCATAGAACCCAGCCGCGTCTTTGTTGATGGCAAAGGTGAAGCAAACCCAGTAACGGGTAATAGCTGTGTTGGTGAGAAAAAAACCAAAGCATTGATTGATTGCCTCGCACCCGATCGCCGCGTTGAAATCGAAGTAGCAGGTACAAAATAAGCGGTATCGTTATTTTTTCTCAAAAAAGCCCTGCCATACTGTGCAGGGCTTTTTTCTTTCTACACATTGCATAATGCATGAATGACCGGCTAGAAATTGACACCGTAATAGAAGCGAAATGGATTATTCCCATTGAGCCGGCTAGAATCACACTGAATCAACACGCCATCGCAATAGATAAAGGAATCATCAGAGATATTCTGCCAATATCCGAAGCCAAACTGCGTTACAAACCTCAGCAAACCATAACACTGAACGATCATGCACTGATCCCAGGGCTCATCAACTTGCATACCCACGCGGCCATGACACTGATGCGTGGATTTGCCGATGATTTACCTCTGATGGAATGGCTCAGCAAACACATCTGGCCAATCGAGAATCAACATGTAGATGCCCAATTTGTACTGGATGGCACTCAGCTTGCCTGTGCAGAAATGATCCAAGGCGGTATTACCTGTTTCAATGACATGTATTTTTTCCCGGAATCCTGTGTTGAAGCCGCAATCCACTCAGGAATGCGCGCTGCGATTGGTATGATTGTGATTGATTTTCCAACTGCTTATGCCAGTGACGCCGACGATTATCTGGCTAAAGGGCTGAAATTACGTGATCAATATTACCAGCACCCGCTGCTTTCCTTCTGTTTTGCACCGCACGCACCGTATACTGTCAGCGACAAAACATTTAGCAGTATCCTGACTTACTCAGAGCAGCTCAATACCCCCATTCACACCCACTTACACGAAACTCAGGATGAAATCCGCATCAGTCTGGAAACCAATGGCATACGGCCAGTTGAGCGTCTGCATCAATTAGGACTGCTCAGCCCAAATTTGATTGCGGTGCACATGGTGCATCTGACAGACTATGAAATTAAACTCGTGCATCAATATGGCTGCAGCGTTGCGCACTGCCCATCATCCAACATGAAGCTTGCCAGTGGTTTTGCGCCGATTCCTGCGCTATTGAGTCAGGGCGTTAATGTTGGCCTCGGTACAGACGGCGCAGGCAGTAACAATCGCCTGGATATGTTTGAAGAAATACGACAAGCGGCACTCCTGGCAAAAGCAACCAGTGGCCGAGCCGATTCCCTGCCTGCGCATCAAGCACTCAGAATGGCCACCCTGAATGGTGCCAATGCTTTGGGATTGGGAGAAATAACCGGTTCATTAGTCGTTGGAAAAGCGGCTGATATCGCAGCAATCAATTTTTCCGATCTAAATCTCACACCCTGCTATGATCCAGCTTCACATTTGGTATACACAGCAAGCCGAGAGCAAGTGAGCCATGTATGGGTAAATGGTAGAATGCTGCTGAACGATAAAAAATTGACTACATTGAACCCGCTTGAACTGCAATATCGTACTGCTTACTGGCAAGAACGTATTGCCACAACATCAAGATAATCCGCATAAAGGAACACAAATGGAAAATGACGGCATTAATGCTGATCCGCTGGAACTTGAGAAATTCAGCCAACTTGCACACCGCTGGTGGGATCCGAACAGTGAATTCAAACCACTGCATGAAATCAATCCATTGCGCCTTAATTACATTGATGAATTGGTTGAAGGATTGGAAGGAAAAACCGTTCTGGATGTAGGATGCGGCGGCGGCATTTTATCCGAAGGCATGGTATCCAAAGGCGCGCATGTAACCGGTATTGATCTCAGCGATAAAGCGCTTAAGGTTGCCAAGCTACACTTGCTGGAAAGTGGTCACCAAGTTGATTATCGTAAGATTACAGTCGAATCCTTGGCAAAAGAACAACCGCAACACTATGATGTAGTCACCTGCATGGAAATGCTCGAGCATGTACCTGATCCGATGAGCGTTATTCGCTCATGCACTCAGCTAGCCAAACCCAAAGGATGGGTTTTTTTCTCAACCATCAACCGCAATCCGAAAGCCTATCTGTTTGCCATCATTGGTGCTGAATACGTATTAAAAATGCTGCCACGCGGCACGCATGAATACGCCAAATTTATCAAACCATCCGAACTTGCGCGCATGGCACGAAATGCAGGGTTGACGGATGAAAAATTGATCGGCATGACATACAACCCGATCACCAAAGTCTATGCGTTGGAAGATGATACCGACGTTAACTACATCATGGCCTATCGCAGCTAATTTAAGGAGCTGCTGAATAATTGTCATTTCGAGCATAGCGAGAAATCTATACTGTTGATTCGCAAATATTCCTTAAATTCCCCAGCACAATGTAATTTTCACCACTTAACTTCTGACTAATGATTAAAGCAGTCCTTTTCGATTTTGATGGAACGCTGGCTGACACCGCTCCCGATCTCGGCCATGCCCTGAACCGGCAACGCACCGCACGCGGTTTGCCTGCACTTCCTATTGAACAGATCCGCACCCAGGCATCAGCCGGTTCAAGGGGATTGCTGGGACTCGGTTTCAATATCAAGCCGGGTGATAATGACTATGAATCCATGCGCGATGAATTCCTTGATTTCTATACACAGCGCCTATGCCACGACACCTGCTTGTTTCCGGGTGTTGATGAATTGCTGGACCATTTGGAAACACGCAATCTACCTTGGGGCATTGTAACCAACAAGCCCGCACGTTTCGCGCACCCATTGATCGAAATGCTCGGCTTGGCTCAGCGGGTTGCCTGCGTCATTTGCGGCGATGAAACCACCAATACCAAACCACACCCGGAACCACTACTGACCGCCAGCAACAAAATAGCCATCTCACCTATCCACTGTATTTATCTGGGAGACGACATACGCGATGTCCAGGCCAGTCTAGCGGCAGGCATGCAACCCATCGTTGCCCGCTATGGCTATTTGGGTAACGACCAGCCGCCCGAAACCTGGGGTGCCCGGTATCTAATTGACCATCCCAAAGAATTACTGAATTATCTGTAAAGGGCGCCTCTAAAAACCCAGGGCTTAAACAAAACAAAGTCCGAGCAAAAAATGGTGAAGCAGCATATAACTGATATGTAAGGAAACATTTTTTGTAAGCAACAAGGTGTTGTGACAAAATTTGGATTTTTAGAGGTGTCCTAAAGAAGCACGTATTAATTCTGTTAGAATGACCCACTTATAGGACTTGAACTTTCTGGTTTCAACACCATCCTATACACTACCAAAACGAATACCGGGGACGATCTGGTTTCGACGTGGGTTGCAAAGCAGCGCAGGGCATACCGAGGATCAGTCTACCTCGTAAATCCATCTGAAAAAAAATAGTCGCAAACGACGAAAACTACGCTTTAGCCGCTTAATACGGCTAGCCTCTGCACCGGTGGGCCTCAACGCCGGGTCTGGCAACAGACAGCAGAGTCACTAACGAGGATCGCGTTCTGTAGGGTCACTTTGCAGAACGCTAAACGCAAGGT
>NZ_JAKFWH010000070.1 GCF_021731985.1 Nitrosomonas sp. | reverse complement strand
CGGCAATATAAAAATTCCGCGCGATCTCTTCATTGGCAAAACCGAAAATAAAAGGCAGTGCAATCAGCGAAGGACCAACGATGCGTTCAATCCAGCCATGGATGGGAAATGGAATGAGCTTGATGACGCCAAAAGGAAAGTCGGATGCCAATGTAACGATCAGATGAACTACCGCCATGCCATACGCAAGCATCGCTGGTGTCTGGCTCAAATCTAACAGTGTTGGGGCAAGTAAAAATAGAATAACGGTCAGAAAATCAAGATAGCCGTGTAGACGCGGTGAAATCACTTTCATGTTAATGCTCCTGTATTAAAGGGTGGCTCCCCCAATGGTTACCATGTTGCATACATTAATACAGCGCTGCCACGGTGTCTGTTAGCTACCCAACAAACTAAGGATTACTTGGTTTGACAAAAATTGCTGAGTGCAACGTCATTGATACAAATCTGATCGCGCGTATAGTCGAGCATGCCGCGGTTTCTGAAATCATTCAGAATGGTGCTCACGACCGGGCGGCTGGCACCGATCAAATCCGCCACATCCTGTTGTGTTAAGTGAATTTCCAATGCATAACCGTGCGTGCAGCGGATTCCAAACATCTCGGCCAGCTCCAATAACGTTGCGGCAAGTCGCATCTCAACCGGCTGCGTCAGAATGGTCCGGAGTTTGCGTTCGATTTTCTGCTTGCGGGCGTATGTCTCCTCAAACACATGCCACGCCAGTTCCGCATGCTGTGACAGCAATGCCTTGAAATCGCTATAGGCCAAACGATAGTAACTCACTTCCCCGAGTGCTTGTGCCGTCTCCTCCATTTCCTGGTAGACGGAATCACCCTGCAAATGGCCCATGACATCCCCTTTTCTCAGCAACGCAATGGTAATTTCGGTTCCCTGCGCAGTCAGATGAGAGAGTTTCACAATACCACTTTTTATCCAGAAGACGTAGGTGCAATGATCCCCCTGACGATAAAGGAAATCTTTACTTGCCGCATCGATTTCCTGGATCGAAGGATAATCCTGCTTTAATTGCTCGAAACCATGCTCAAAAAACGTATCTATTGATCCCGATTTATCGCTGTGTTCTGACGAAGACACTCACCGCTCCCTTGAATTCTGAATTTAACAATTTACGCGCTCTTAATGACCGGAAGATTCACAAGCAATACAATCTTACAATGAAAAGCGCTATTATCCTGCAAAACGCAATGAACGCGAGAAATAGAACAATGCAAGAGGAAATCATAATGTCAAAATTTGTTGTTTGTGCACTGTATAAATTTGTCTCCTTACCTCATTACAAAGCGATACAACAACCGTTGCAGGCGAAGCTGGTTGAGAATCAGGTAAAAGGAACGTTGCTGCTGGCGGAGGAAGGGGTCAATGGCACTATTTCTGGCAGCCGGGCAGGTATCGATTCTGTTTTGGGGTGGATGGAAACGATACCAGAGTTTGCTGGCATCGCGGTCAAGGAATCCATGACCGACGAGATGCCATTCAAACGCAGCAAAGTAAAACTGAAGAAAGAGATCGTCACAATGGGAGTTGACGGCATTGATCCCAAGCAATTGGTTGGAACCTATGTGGCGCCTCAGCAATGGAATGATTTAATTAACGATCCGGAGGTATTGTTAATCGATACCCGCAACCAGTATGAGGTTGCGGTCGGTGCGTTTGCCAATGCGATAAACCCACACACTACAACTTTCCGGGAATTTCCACAGTATGTATCCCAACACTTGGATCCCTCTGTGCATAAAAAAGTGGCGATGTACTGTACGGGCGGAATTCGTTGTGAGAAATCCACTGCGTATTTAAAACAGCAGGGATTTGAGGAAGTCTACCATTTGCAGGGCGGCATTCTGAAATACCTGGAGGAAATCCCGCAGGAGGAATCCTTGTGGCAGGGTGAATGCTTTGTGTTTGATGAACGGGTTACCGTGAATCATCAGCTTGAGAAAGGCAGCTATGATCAATGTCACGCGTGCCGTTTGCCGATTTCGGATGAAGATAAACTCAGTGAGCACTATCAACAGGGAATTAGTTGCCCCGCTTGTTACCATAACCGCTCGGAAGAAGACAAAGCCCGGTACCGGGAACGAGAAAAACAGGTGCAGTTAGCCGAGACCAGGGGTGAGATTCATATTGGGGGAATCAACTGCAAAAGCCAGTGATTGTGCGCTCGAATTATAGTGTTTGCGCTTCGTTTTGCCTTCCGGCCACCTATTATTTTTACTGATGGTGCATAGGATGATTCGAGTGTCCCGGTACAGCATGGCGCGCGTGGTCGCTGAGCTGGGCGTCAAACCACTGATGGATGGCATGCCTAAGTTTCTCAACCTCGGTGGAATAAGTAATTTGTGCGCCATCTGGCAACTTCTCATACTCGAACTTAATTTGACCCGATTGCGCAGCTTTCAATTCAGTCAAGCCAGGCATGTTCTTACCATGAATTTTCTCAGGATTAGAAAAGTTACCGCGCTTAAATTCGTTGGAAATTTCAGACAGGTGGGCACGAATTAAATTGATTTGCCCGGTATCGGATTTGTTTTTTGCAATTACTTGTTGTATCCCTCCGCTCGAAGTTTGGGTAAAAATATGCGTGGTCTTTTCCAGATCAAACGGCATAACATGTGAACCACGCTCCGCAATCTCATCAAGTCGCTTTTCATCTTTTTTTTCCGCAGCGTGAACTGAGAATGTTGTAAACAGAATTAGCCAAAAAGACATCAATAGTAGTTTCGTCATGTCATTTTTCCCGAATCATAATAATATTTACCCATTCTACATGATCGCCAGCAATCACAGAGCTGGCTGGAAGTGGCTTCCAGGGTTTCCATTTATTTGGGAATATTCTCTGATGTATCTTGCGATAATTGCCATCCATTTACATGAGATCACATGACAATATCGTTGTGTTTTATAACGCGAAATAGATTTAAATTGGATATTCTGATAAAACTGATAGGGCAAAAACTTCAGATTACTTTCTCTTTGCCAAAGCCTGTATCAAGCAGTCCCTGAGCATACCCATGGATGAAAGCTCGCTGGATTCAACCGTACCCGTTGCGCCCATTCGCCAGTCGGCGTAGATCAAACCGACAGCGCGACCATTGAAAACCAGAGGTAATAGGATGAAAGCATCCACATCCGGCAAAGCTTCTCTCAGCCAATCCGGTATACTGGATGCTGTCTGGTTTGAAGTAATATCCTGGATAAATACATCGGCTTTGTTCACCATCGACAAATGGAACACATCGGCCGCATAAGCCTCGGGAAAAATAAGCATCGGCAACGCTTCCGGCATCCTATTACCAAAACCCACCTTAGCTTTGAACATCCCGGCATCGCGAAAAAAAGTAACCACGCGATTAAACCCCATGCTCGCATAGATGGTTTCAAGAACCATACTCAGCGCGCTATTAAAGTCTATTCCTTGAGTCAATGCGGCACTGAAATCTTGAACACTGACTGCCAGTCGTTCACGAGAGTCGTTTGGCTTACCAGAAACTTTTCCTTTCTCAGATTTGGTAACAAGCTCTGAAGCCATATGCTGAGCCAAATCTATCGCATCCATGATATCTTCATTGGAAATCAGCAATGACTCACTATAGTGTGATACAAAATGCTTTAAATCCTCTCTGCTGCTATTGTTAACAAGCATGGATGCAGCATCTCTGGCAAAATTGGCCATGATTTTTAGCCAATCTGCCGAACCCGGCATGCTGGTTTCATCGAATGTGGCAGAACTTGCCATGCTATTGGATATTCTCTTAGGCAGCCGCCAGTTCCTGGCAATTTCCTGAGAAATCTCATCGGTCGTCACGCCCAAAACTTCGAGCGTTACGCTGTCTTCACTTGCTTGGTCATTCCGTACAATTTTTTGAATCTGTGACCATTCCTCAGGAAAATAGAATACCAGCATGAGGCGTCCCAAATGATGTAACAGGGCACAAACTACGGCTTCCTCGCCATTGATCATATTTGATTTGGTCACAATGATTCGCGTAATATCACCAGCCAAAATTGCTTTTGCCAGTTCCTCGCGGGCTTCTGCAGAATCTGGAACGGCAGTTGAAAGCATATCAATGAAGCGGATACTGAGCGCAATATGTGCAATCGCATCCAAACCGAGGACTACTGCTGCCTGAGTAATCGTTGTGATCTCCCCGCCCATACCGGAATACATCGCTGAATTGGCTAATCGGATCACTTTCTGGGTCAACGTAAAATCACTTAGAATCGCACTGGCGATGGCTGCTATATTTTTATCTTCGTCCTGCATTAACTCGTCAAGATGCTGAACAGATTCAGAGAATGCAGGAAAATCACCTTTCTCGGCCATGCGTTTCATCAATAGCGCGAAAAAATTATCTTTATCATTTTTGGGCATCGAAATTAATTCTGTCATGCCATGTGTTGTTCTCTAAACATTTCAGAGTTTACCGGCCTGCCGGTCAAATATCCTTGTATCAGGTTACACCCCTCCTGCCTTAAGAAACCCAATTGCGCATCATTTTCCACTCCCTCAGCCACTACCAGCAGGTTCAGCCCTTCTGCCAGACTGAGAATCGTGCCAACAATGGCCATATCTTCAGCACTATTAATCACATCATCTACAAAAGACTTGTCAATTTTCAATACCGATAACGGAAATTTCTTTAAGTAAGCCAATGATGAATAACCGGTGCCAAAATCATCAATTGCGATTTTTATTCCTGCCGCATGCAGCTGAGCCAGAATCGCCCCCGATTTCTGCGGATTATCCATTAACACGCCTTCCGTGATTTCCAGCATCAAATTTTCCGGTAATAACCCAGATTCACTTAACGCCCCATTAATCATTTCCAGGAAATCTTCCTGCACAAATTGACGTGGAGATACGTTAACCGAGATATAGAAATCTTCGAGACCGTTTTCCTGCCACTGTTTCGCTTGATGACAAGCACTGCGCAAAGCCCAAGCGCCGAGAATTTTTATCAAACCGCTGTTTTCCGCCAATGGAATAAATCTCATCGGTGAAATAAAACCGTGATTTGGATTCTGCCATCGCATCAGTGCTTCGGCACCACGTAATTGGCCGGTTTGTGCACAAAAAATCGGCTGGTAATGCAACATGAACTCGCCATTCTCAATACCTTCATACATGGCTGACTCAAGCGACAAATCATTTCTCTCCGTATCATCCACCTGGTCGCTATAAATATTCCAGTGATTTTTACCCTGTGTTTTCGCTCTATACATCGCCATCTCTGCGTTTTTATATAAATACACAGAATTATCGCCATGCTCCGGATACATTGAAATGCCTAGGCTGGCACTGATGTGTAAAGTATGTTCACGGATACGGAAAGGCCGCTGCATGGCCGTCAATATTTTCCTGGCTATCAATTCAATATTGGCTTGCCCTACTCCCATCATGATCAAGGAAAATTCATCGTCGCTCACGCGCGCAACCGTGTCACTATGCCGTACAGAATTCTCCAAGCGATCAGCAACAGCTTTAATTAATTCATCGCCAATACCATGTCCCAACAAGTCATTAATTTTCCTGAACCCATCCAAACTTAAAACGATCAATGACAGAAAATTCTTTTCCCGCTGCGCCGTATGAATACTCATACCAATACGATCATCTAGTAATACTTTGCCAGGCAATCCAGTCAGCGCATCATGCGTGGAAAGGTAAATCAGCTGACTCTCATTATCCTTCCAGTGTGTCGCATCAAATGCTGCAATGAGATACTCATCTTCTGGCAACTGGAGCACATAACAATCGACCCACACCGACAATACTCTCTGGCGTAAGAGACGGCAAACTAAAGCCTGTTTTTCTCCACTACGCTTAGCTTTCTCCCGGGCTTCCGTAAATAGCGCCCTATCTTCAGGCTGGATGAAAAATTCGATAGATTCTTGCAGCAACCCCGCAGGTAATTGCAGAAATGCTTGTGACGACGCGGATGCTTGCTGAATGACCCCGTGCGCATTAATGCGCACGGCAAAATCACTTATACATGAGAGTAAATCGTAAGAAGCCTGTGAACTCACTATAAAAAATCCCCCTATAGGCCAGCAACTTAGTTGAATATGAAAGCTGCCTTATAATTATCCACACATACCCGATTGATATTTTTGGCAAACACAACAACACCAATAACCTATGGAACAATCCCATTACCGCAGTAAATGATTGCTGACTGAAAGTATGAATTATTCAGTTTCACACCGCTTCCAGAGACATTCCAAATACGCATGCGGTGCAGTGTTCATTACGGCGTGCAAGTCGATTCACTTGAGGTTTGACGATACAAGCAAGGAAATGATTAACTAAAAAAGAAATAGGGGGTTATCTTAGAAACGGCAGATCAATCATTAAGCTGTGACAAATAGGAGGTGTTTTAGTCGGGTTACCCTAAAAGAGTTAACATCTGATCGATGTCCGGTCAGATGTATATGGTTCAATGTAAATATACCCTCGATTTTTTATGCTTTCTTAACTACCAAATTAACTTTTTCTAATTGCTTGCAAGAGAGATGTCCGCCAAAACCTTCTTCACCGAGGCTACTGAGACCCGGCTCCCCATCAACTTTGTGGACCGGAGGAAATTCTGTTTGTAACGAAATGAGCTTCCATTTGGCTCCATCCTTAGAAAGAAGAGCTAACGGAGCATAATGATGGCGAATGCCAAATGGCGGTTTTGAAATAGGAACCACGTTACCGTTATCTTTTATGACTGGCCATTCAATATCCCGCGTTTCTACACGCGCCGGTATCAACCAGTAATCTCCCGTTCGATATTCTGCTGCTGTAGGCTGAAATTGAATTTGCACTTCATTTTCCAAATTTATCCAGCCGTTGGTCGAATCGCTGCTTTCAGTAATGACGACTGCGCCATCAGGAATTTTGGATGTACCGGCAGAATTCAGAGTTTGATCCCAGCGGCGCACTTTGGTAGGCGATGTTTTTTCCTTCCCGCCGGAGTTACTAAGCCATCCCGTTGCGGATTCCAATGTAAAAACATCATTCTCTACCTTGACCAATTTCACCAAAGCTCCAGGCTCTCCACGTAACTCTCGTTCCTCATTGCTTAACTCCACCCATATACCGGACTCAAACCCTTTTGATGACTCGACCTTACAAGTTGTTCCTGCAAACGTGCCATCAACTATTCTGGTTGCAACAGAACCGTTGTCACGTGACCATTTAAAGGTCGCCTCACCTGCATTACCGGAATTGTGAATCTCCACCCGGTATAATTGATTTTCCGGTCCGCGGTACTTCGTGTCAGGTGCTGCCGCGCAAGGGGAATTAGGAATTTCAGAAGGCTTGACTTGCACCTTGAGACAACCTGATGAAGAAGGCTGCCAGATTTCCACCAATTCTTTCCAATCCTTGAGTTCTAAATCATTACCTTTTTTAACCGGAAACAGTATTTTATCAACCGGTGATTGGAGTTTTACTTGGCTAATGATTTTGGCACGGCTAGCCGTATCAGGCCCACCCAATGCCTTTTCCCGAATACTATCATCGTCTATAGAGCTGATGTGGCGCTCCCACACATCCAGGTAAATCAGATAAGCATCTCCTTCACTCAGTTTAGTCACAGGCGGATTTGGATAACACTCCTGGGCTTGGTAGTTCAACTTATCCTCATCTTTCTCACACAATATACCGTCCACATAATAGCGGCCCTGAGAGATTAAGAAATCCGGATTATCTTTATTAATAGAGTCATCAAGCAATGAAATTGAGAACCCGAGACCAGCACCAGCCGGGCCTGCAAACGGTCCTATCAAATCTGCGGCGAGGGTACGGATATAATGCAGCAGTATGGCTGTCTGCTCATTGGTATCAGCATCTAACTGCACCCGGCCTTGTTGTTGTAATACTCTGCTAAAGTGTTTAGCCTTATCAAATGTGTCGCGAGTAAAATCACCTTTCATGGCGGAGTCCTTAAAATGTGTTAATGAAATTTGAGCTAAGTTTATGTTTGAAATCTTGCCGCGTCATGTCACGTTACGAATATCAGTCCCACATCCATTCCGGCCGGCGTGTATTCATTTAACCGGGTTAGCAGATTAGCTGTCCGTTGGGGTTGGAACAAATCGTGAAAAGCCCCCATTTCCGATTCATCGTCCGCGCCTTGCCGTATTTCCTCGGCACAATACGTACTCAACTGGCCATATCCTGGCAATCCATAACGACGAGCGGTGTATTGGGGAATCAGGCGAAGCTGTTCGTTATCGATTAACAACGGATCAACCTCCCCAGGCGAAAACGCGTCACGCAAAACCTCAATAGCCGTATCGGGTTGACAGTGGTAGCGTTTGGGCGTGCGGCACCCCTGCGGGACATAGCAAAAACGCATACACCCTAGTTGACGCCTGGCCACGTTTACGCAGTCATTAAAAATAGAATTTTCCGCCAGGACAATTGCATGGGTGTTTACAATCCCAAATACCGTGCTGCGAAGTATCGTCAAACTTGCATGGGCAACGAATTCGCCGGGTGCCCCGATGGCCTCCTTATCTGCAGCGGTCGCATCCAGCAAACTATCTGCGATCATAATCGGGATGGGGTCGGCATAAACCTCGTCTTCGTGTATCTGGATGGCACCGAGAATACTATGCTCGATATGTACCTTGGCGCGAAGATGATGGAATTCCAGGCTGGGCTCTTCTGCGTTCTTGGGTTCGCAGTCGCATTCAAGTTCCCAGCCTGGCACCAGGGTGCAGTGGCGAATCAGAACCTGCGACAAGCAAACCGGATCGTTCTTTTTTTCTTGTTGCTCGGATTGCGGGCTATTGATATGCAACGCCCACCCGCTGATAAGCAAGCCATCCAACGTGAAACGGCCGCCTGGCTCGATGATAACTGTGAGCGTTTCCACCATGGTGTTCGTATCCTCGGAGTCGCTTTGCCAATCCTCCTGACGGTGCAGCCGGATGACTGGACGCGAACCATTCGATGCGCGTATTTGCAGCGTGCGGCCATTATCTAAGTTGATGTAACGAGGCTCAATGCTGTAAACGCCGCTATCCGTCAGCTCGATCACCGCATCCCAGGGATGCTCCTGTTCCCAGATGCGTAGGGCTTCTCCGATGCGATGAATAGACTGCCCCTTGCCGACCTTATATATCACCGGCGCCACTCTCCGGGTAACGGTTTTAGATGTATCGAGAGGATCGGTTTCCTCCATCAATCTGGGCGATGGATCGGCGAGTTGGCGTTGGTATTCCCCGCCGCCGATGTCGCTACTGAACACATAGTGATAGCTCACCCGAACGGCCTTTTGCGGCAATTGATCGGGATGAAAGGCGAAGCGTCCAAGAACGGGATCCACAGCGACCTTGCCGAGCTGCGGCGTATAACGCCAATCCGACAAATCGGCGTGGATGATCTTATCCACCGGCACAAGATATGGGGGAGCTAGCTTCGCCCAGCCTTCCGCCCAGATGGCGAGGCTTTTTTTCTCACCGTAATAAAGTTCTTTGTCCGCCCTGCCCGACAGTGCCTGCTTGAACGATAGTGCACGGACCGGCGAAGGAAGATTCAACTCCCCGGCAATATGAGTGGGATCGTCCTCCCGTTCGGGCTTGATGAATAGTTGAGTATCCTGACCCAGCACGCTGAACGTACCACAATGAGAAGGTGCATGCTCGGGACGATGTGCCGGTGTTTGCGTCACTGAATAGGGCTTGAGGCGCCATACAGACACGCCCACCGATGGGATGTTGAAACGCCCCAGGGTTAACGTCGAATTGATACGGCGCACATCCACTGTATGGGCAATGGCATCGAAGGGTCCATCCAAGAGATCGATGGCGTTCATCTGCCGTAAGTCAACAGTGCGAGCTCGCTTTAAATGCTGATGGTTGATATTTTGATTCCAAGCCAGCAGCTTATAGAATTCCACAGCTCGCGCCGGCCAGTCGGCTATATCGTTGGCAAGCAGTTCGAGCAGCGCCAACGTACCCTTGCGGCGTCGATAACGGATAGTGTTAGCAACTTCTCGGCGAGGGATCAATGCTCGATAGAGTTGCCGTCCTTCCTGAGTTGTTGCGTTGCCGGCTTCACCGGGATCGGTTACCGGTCGATAACCGATCAGATCGGCAATATAAGGAACAGCCCAATCTTCAGCAGTTTCAATAAAGGAATTGTCATAAAGTCGGCTGATATCGTCCTCTACTAAATTTACCTGTTCGGCGATAACACGCAATAAGGCTTTTAAGGGATAACCTTGTTCGGAATCCCGTATGCGGTAAATTGCGGGAAGAAGCTGGTAGAGCCGGTCAATGCGAGGATCGGAAGTTAGACTCATGGTTACCTCTGCTTTAAAACAATGGTGTCTGGAACAGACGGTGTAAATATTGCCAACTGTGCCGGATGCATGACACCATTCTTATCAATTCCAGCATCGTTGACAAGTATATAATATGGCGGCGGGACCGTATTCCCTAATGCTGCATTTATTTCACTTAGGGTTGGGAATCCTCTGCTTCCATCACCAAGGTCAGTAACAATTTCCGGGATCCCGTTAAAACTATCCACATCCACATAATCCACGCCAGGGATATTTTGCATCAAGGCAATCAACTCACATAACAAAGCCGGCTGGCCGAGTTTCCGTCGCTGGAAGCTAAAGGCATCGAAAACTGCTGCTGTGATATTGTCCTTGACCGGCTCCCATAAATATCCAGAGACTAGACGTATATTCGCGCTGACCGCCAAAACAATAAGCTCCCGCTTTTCTACTTGCAGCGCCAAATCGGGATCGCCTAGCTGACGTAAGGCGGCCTGCAAATTCCGATAAAGATCGGACGAGATCTCAATGGGAATATCATCCACACCAGCGATGGTAATGTGCACTAGTTGCCGGCGACCGTTACTCAGCTTGCTCGCTACCGCCTTACCGATACCGGCGAAGGTACGAGTAAAGTCGGCGTAATCCGTAACTGAAACCAATCTATCTAAAGCTTTGACCGCCAATGGAGCGTTTTCCCTGGCTTGATCGCGAGTCTCCTTATCGGCCCCACCCGATGCCTCAATCGGATTGTTAACCGCTTTCACCCCCAAAGGTCTGGTTTGCAACAAACTAATTTGTCCGGCTTTCACATTGCCTTGCTTGCCAATACCGTTTCGGTAAACGGCTTTAATATTTTCCAGCCCAGTAGGCAGACGCACACCTTGCTTACCATTGCCAAAAATGATCGTGGTCTTGCCATCGTCATCTGTTTTGGTGATAAACATGCGGTCCTTCGCTCCCAGACCAGACAAACTATCCGTTTCTTTCCATTCCACATCATTGACATATACCTTGAGTGTACTGTCCACACCGGAAATGTTTGCGGCAGAAACAAAGGTAAGTGGCGGCTGTTTTAAAGAAAAAACCTGCAAGGCTTTGCTGCTGTCGCCTGCGCCCAGCGTTTCATTACGAGTTTCACCATGGGTGGCTTTAACGACATTGGCGTAGATGGCAACGGAATCCAGTTTATAAGCATGTGCCAGGGGCTTGGCCAAGGTCAGCGTAGTATGGATTTTATCCCCTGGCAGGACGGAAGGGGCTTGGTTAACTTCCGCAATCATCGCCAATTCGCTGGTATTGATACCGGCGATGATCGATCCATCCGGATTTTTTATATCTGTGCGCTCACCGGAGACAATGATCCACCGCCCGGACTGCAAGCCATCATAGAGCTGCTGCAGCTCAATGGTATCGCCTTTAACCTCAGGCGGATTGGCTGGATTATCGCCAAGTACCGGCATTTCTGACAACTGCAATTCCTCGCTTTGAGCATATACGGTGGTATCACGGACATCGGAAAGGTATAAGTCTCTTTTGCTCAGCCAATCCTTCTTTAGTTCCAACTCTGTGGATTTTCCGCTAATGTTGTATGCGGTTTTAGCTATATTTTTGGAACTTATAATAGAGCTGAATAGGGGCTCGCCGTTATTGGAACGAACGACAACAACCGGTGTGTCCGCAACAATTTGATCATATTGAGCATCCAGGTCGATGATATTGAAATTTGGCAATAAAGCAGTTTGTTGCGAAAAAATCAGTGTCTCGGGTTGTCGTTGTCCGCTCGAGTATTCAATAGAAATGTCACCATTATTACCCCGATAGCGTATAGACTCACCACGGCCAACAGTGTCTCCGTTAACCGTAAAAGTTTCACTTTCACTGTCTTCCGAAGTTATCTTGACTTTGTTTATGTTTGTTCCGCTGGAAAAATTAAATGTAACAGATCTTTTTTGTTCTTGTGTACCTCCTATTTGTATTACTTCAATTTTCGCTTCCCAAATGGTACTTTTATCCAATTTGAAGCGAATATTGGTATTCTCTAAATTAGTTTTAACACTCACCGAATGATTCCCGTCGTTGACGGAAAGTTCTACCAGCATCCCGCCGATAGAACCACCTTGGGCTAGTATATCCATCAGCTCACCAGCAGATGCCTTCACCCCTACCGTCACCCCTCCCGCCAAAGGCCATTCTTCACTTCCCACTACTTTTCCCTTGTCATCCGTTATCTGCTTGGGCGGCGCGGTACTGCCAAAGGGTGCTGCTTTTACTCGAAAGGCATAAATCTTCGGCGGCGTCGCAGGTATCGTAATGGCATTGGACCAAGCCGGATAGAGCATGTCGGCGATGGTTGGCTTAAGAAAGGAGACTAATTGCGGCAGACTGTCGCTAGATTGTTTAAAGCTATTCTTTAGCGTTCTCGGTAAAAACGCACTGGAAGCGAATTGTGGTTCCGGAGGGACGGACAACGGCTGCACCAAGGTGTCGAAGACCGGATCGGGATTAACAGAAGCAGCTTGCTTCCGCGATGCGTTCTGCTTAGCCGGAGAATGCAGCAGAACTTTGTAAATCGCCTTTTCCGTAAGTACCACTTTGGTTCTATTATTGGGGAAATCGGCTTCAATGGCTTTAACATACACTAAAGTATTAACATTTTCGGACTCAAACTTCAGCAGCAATGGGTCATTAGCTTTCAGACCTGTGCTGACGCCTTGAATATAGAGGGTATCCGTCAAAGTGATCGTCATGCCTGCCGCTGCCGCGGACACAATTACTTGCGGCTGCGTCACCCGCGCCTGCAAATTGCTCCATTCCGCCCTCGCCACCAATTGCTCGCTGGTTTCGAAGGCTTGCGGCAACTCTCCGGGACCTTCGGGGATGCTTTGTGCACGCGCATCGGGATTGATCACTACCGGCTCCTTCTGGTTATCGTCCACGGTATAGGCCAGAAAAACGCTGGCAGACACGCCAGGGCGCAAGCTATATCCAACCAGCCGGGCCAATTCCAGCACCGAACGGCGTTCCGTCGCAGTGCGCAAATAACACTCGTTGGCGATGCGCTCCTGGTAGAAGGTCAATACATCCGCCACCGTCGCCCAACCGTCCAGAAGGGCAATGGCTGGATCGCTGGCATCGCGCGTGGTCAATCCGGATAGCGGACGGATGCTGGTGGGGCTGTGTCCATTCGAGTCCGTCTCCGTCCAACCCATGCTGGCGAAACGCGCTTTCATGGTTTCCAGAAAAGCGCCGTGGGTACCGATACGATAACTCAGGCTGTTTAAACCAGGGCGATTGGTTGTCGACATAGGCGTTAAGACCTGCACACCTTCGCAGCAGCCGCAGGATTCGGTGGTGCATCCACATTTTTTACCAATCATTTCATCTTCCTCCTGACAAACTCAGCTCCAGCTTACCGCGCTCCGGATAAACAGGGTTGTTGTCGAGTTGCGCAATTTCGTGTGAGCTCAAGGTCAAAAGACCATTTTCTAGCTCGCTGTTGGCTTCTTCGAACTGACGCTGCAATCGGATCACCCTTACACACTCCACACCTGGAATTTTCATCCCCTCGGCAACAATTGTGCTGAACTCAATGTTGACTCCGAAACTAAGATTGTCGGCATGGAAAAAACCTAGCTTTCCGTTCGGCAGTCTACGATTACTAAACGCATCTAAAAGAGCCTCCTTCACATGGGCTTTCTGGCTGTGAGGTAAGACGCATACTTCCAATTTGAGATCAATGGGTACGTAACGAGCCGCAAGCACCCGTAAATCATGTCCCATGCACCGATAGCGATAGAGATAGGCTTTTAGATCTCCAAGTAAGGAAGGGGCTGGCGTCTCAGATCCCAAGGGATCGATCGCAACGTCCGCTTCATACCAGCTACCAGTCCATACCAAGGCCGCAGAAGCCTGCTGCAGTTGAACGTTACGCTCGGCAATCACGCGGTAGTCGGCGGCGGTAATCGCTCGTTCCAGGCGCTTACGGAAGTCATGAGGAGCAAACAATTTGGCTTCGGCAATCGGCTCCGAGTCGCTGCCACCGATCGCAGGCAAAGGATTACGTACCGTAATGGAACCCCCGTCGAATAGGGAATCATTCAAAACCAAACGGGTAGTGGACTCTGCGCCGACGTTGCCGGCCATGCCGTTACCGATGCGATATTTGGCAAAAAATACCGTGCCTGCTTCCGGCAGATAGCCCAGATCACCATCCCCGAAGCGCAACTGAACAACACCATCATTATCGATTTCCACAACGAAATGGCGATCGTCAGGGCCGCTCTCGAGCAGGTCGTAGCGCACTTGCCACTCGGTAACGGGCAGTTTGCCGTCCTTGTAATGTTCAACCAGGGCCTTGGGTAGATAATCTACAGGGAAACTCAACCACACCCCGGTCGTGTCCTCGGACAGGGAGAAAGGCAGTGTGCAGGGATCAATCTGTCCGAACAAGTACCGTAAGTCTGGAGAAAGTGAGTAAATGCGCAAATTCGGCAGCGCCGATCGCACATCCTGCACCAGAAAAGCTTGGGCAGACGCCAGGATCCGTGTATCCGCGGCGGGTAGAAGATAGCCCAGGTCGCCATTACCGAAGCGCAACTGAACGACACCGTCGTTACTGATCTCCACAGCGAAATGGTGGTCGTCCGAACCATTCTCGACCAATTCACAACTACCTTGCCACTCGGCAAGGGGTAGCTTGCCGTCCTTGTATTGTTTAGCCAGAGCCTTAGGCAGGCTATCCGCGATAAAACTCAGCCAAACCCCGGTCGTGTCATCGACCACTTTGGGAGACAAAGTAGCGGGATCGATCTCTCCGAATAAGCGGCGTAATTGCATTGGAAGTAAGTAAACACGCAGATTTGGCAACGCCGCGCGCACATCCTGTACCAGCAAAGCGTGAGCAATCTGTGTATCCGCTGGCAAAGGTGCGCTAAAAGTCAGCTGCGTCTTGCTCAGACGCGGCCGAAACATTCCCGGCGTGCGCAGTATCTCGCCGGGATGTCCCTCGCATTCGCATACGGCCTGTGATAATAATTCCGTGACTTCCCCCAAGCATTCGACAGCGAGCGTCTGACCGAAATCAACCAGAAGCACATTGCCACGGGCGATACTGATGTTATTGAAATAAGCACACTCGGGCGCCTGACCCTGAGCTGTTATGCAAAAAGTAAATGGCAGAGCATCTTCCTGAGACCACCGGATTTCCACATAAGGAGTCGGATTCCCATCTGTCAGCACGACGGGATCAATACCACGCGATATCCCGGTTATCCGTACGGCGCAGCGACGCAGAGGGTCGGCATCCTCCGCTAAGCCTGTTTTCGGTCCTAAGACTTCTTCGAATATCAGCACATCACCTAGCGCCAGTGTATCCAGTGCCCGCACAGCCTGATCAGCAGAAGTCCAAGTATCCAGAAGCGTTGCGGAGACACTGCCTTTAGCCAAACAACATTCCCGATCTCCCCAGGTATAAAAACTTATTTTGCTGCGTTTTGCGGAAAAGGGCAGGTTTCTATCAGGGCATGAAGGTAAGGGTTCGAACATCTCGTAGGACTTAGCCGGCATCCTGCTTAATTCATCTCTGGTAAGCACGGAAGCAGCACCCGATAAGGTATTGTTCAGTCCGGTTAGGAAGGCGATGTCTCTTGATTTGAAAGGCCGATTTGGATCGGACGAAAGCTCGATGCTCAGCCAAGCGCGAGAGTTACAGCCTTCGTGCAGCGTATAGTCCACCAATCGCACATGGCGTCGGATCGACACGCGTTGTCTAGCGGTTTCCAGATAGGCCTCGGTGGCAACTGCATCCTGAAAATAACTCAGGTAGTCGCCGGTATAAGCTAGCAGTTCGACTAGGGCGATACCTATATCCGGCACATGGCGCTCAGACCAGTCAGGCATGACCACCGCCAATCGATCGAGTATCAATTGCCGAAAGCTCGCATAATCCTTGGCCAAATAATTGATATCCGGCTCTACCAAAGCTGGCGGCTCACAGGGGCAAGGCGGCACACAGTCCAGATTGGTAGGACAGTCGATCTTAAAAGAGAAGTCTAGATGATCATAACGCTTGTCGACATTCTCCAAGCCCACCAGCCGGAGGGTATAGATGGAAAAATCTCCGCCCTTATCCAAGCGCACCAGTAAAACATCATCTTTCTCCAAATCGTTGGGATCGACTACCACCGCCTCGACCGAAACAATGCCGATGTTTTGTATCTGGCGCCCGCCCTCCAATCGTAAGTATTGTCTGAGATCTTGCCCCTCAACATTAAACTCCGGCGGCAGCTTACCGAGAAAGTACACCGATAGACTAGCTCCCGTGGCGGGCGGCTTATCCAGAACCACTTCCAGGTAATCCAAACCGTTCCAGCCGATTTTTTCTCTTACCTTGTCGCGACGGCTATCCTGTTGGCAGCAAAGTTCCATAAGATCCTCCGGTTAAACGCTACGGGAGAAACTGGCCGTTTGTTCCTGGCCGGTCCGCCGAATGGCATAAGTTATATTGACGGAAAGCGTCGAATCCACCGCCTGAACATCCAGTGCACGCAATTCGATCACATCTCCCAACCACCGTTGGATAGCGGCCTGCAACGTAAACTGAATCGTTGCCGCCAATTCCGGGCTGTTAGATGCAAACACCAATTGCAACAAACCACTGCCGAAATCCGGCCGGTTCACCCGCTCCCCCGCATTGGTAAAAATCAACTGTTCAATCATGTCGCGAATATGGTCGCTATCGTCGGTCGTTGCGGTTTTGCCACGGCTGTCAAAATGGAAGGGAAAGTCGATGTTCATGGGCTTAGATTCCTATTACTCGGGCTTGAACTACGCTGACGATCGGCGCGCCTTGGGGTATTTGCTCCACACTTTGGCAAATACCTGGGCCGGGTCCAGGACTCGGCACCAATGCGGCAGGTAGCCCGGACACCAGGAATCGCGTCGAAGGCATGGCCCATTTCACGGTTACGCAAGGCTGAGGCTTGGTGCCAGTGCCGATAGGAATCTGAAAAACACAACCCGCAACGGTAGCTACTATAGCTGCTGGATTAATGGTAGCAACCGGCTGCCCGCTAACTAACACCCGAGGTTGCGTCGGTGGAACGGTCGCCGGCGCTGCGTGAAAGCATTGCATTCCGGCACCTACATGCAAAAGAAATCCAGGCATTTGAAATCTCCTATTTAAGAATCGTTAATGCACCAGTATTGAAATCGATGACAGTCCCAATCATTGTTATCATCGCTCCCTTGCCATTACTAATGTAAATTCCACTATCGTTTACCACAATCATAGCGCCGGTAAAGCTACGCAACATAATTCCACCTGTCATAGGAGTAGGCGGCATGTCGCTCACCATGATCATATGTTGCTGTTGTGATTGTATTGCGATATTAGGTGCCAAAGGCGGAGTGCTTGTCAAAGCTAAGGTTGGCGCATCTCCGGATGCGAAGCGACATCCGGACCAAATCGGCTTGCCAGGATCTCCCTGTTCAAACTCCACCCAAACCCCTGCTCCAATCGGAGGAACCATATAGACTCCCATTGGGGTTCCAGTAGGCCCGGCTAGTGGTGTGCAGGCTTCACACCATCCCGAAGGAGTTACACCTAAAACCGCCGGAACAAGGCACATAATGCGCCCCCGAAATTCGGGATCGATATTTTGAACAACAGTTCCTCTGTATTTGCCATAAAACTTCTTCGTGTTTTCACTCATATTGGTACTCTAGGTGTATTGGAGATCAGTCCGTCTCGGCTGAGCTGAAAGTTTTCTTTATATTCGCCACGCTTGATGTTGTGAGTAACACTGTTTACATAATAAAGCCCATCGTACGCTAAACCTGCCCCTCTCACTCCAACCAGCATGCGAGATCGTAATACCTGACCGTAACGTAATACATCCAACGACCCCGAAACACTGATTGCATCGGATGACCGAGCCAAAACCCCAAGAATTTTATCTACAAGTCCTGGCATTTCCTCAGAAAACGACCAGTCTGGAAATTCCACCTTTGCTGGTGGTGTCAACCGGAGCCCAAGTGGGGGTTTGAACATATTGATATTAGGCAGCGGAATTGGGATTGGAATCTTGCCCGTAATTGGATCATAAACCCCAAAAACTAATATCTTTTTTGCTAATCCATTCAAACTGAAACTCAAGGATTCGACATTAGTATGCGCATCCATATTTATATTCAGTGCCGGCTGAGGTAGCGGAATGCGAATATCAGGCCCCCAATAGGCAATGCTTTGTCCAGGCAGTGGGCCAGGTTCCACATAAAATACATAGCCATGATCATTGGCAAGTTTCTTTAAATAGGCCAAATCTGTCCCCTGATGAGGGTCTACTCTATGCGTCGGGAGCGGAACATCATTTATGAAAGGAGGAATTGCCAAAGGCACAATACCGAACGCGGCATACTTGGCTAAGATCAGGTAGATTCGCCCAATATCTGGTGTCGCCGGATATCGCATAAATGGCATTTCAACTATATCCATCAATACGCTCAAATCATCGCCTGTGATGGTCAGTGTTGATTGGCCTGGCTCATTACTAGGCGTCAACTCCTGCTGGGTTATTATCCCATCCATCAACACATTAGGAAAACCGTTAACCGTCGCAATAATGATCACGCGAGTAATCATCGGATCAAAATAACCGGCGGGTAGCAGCACGGTCTGCAACAATGACTTCTTACTGACCGCGAAGCTCACCTGGAACCCGCTGCGATCCTTGGAGCTGGTCACCTGCACGCTTTGCAGCGCATTCATGACGGGTTCCGGTGCCGGAATGGGCACCGCAGGACCGATCATCAAGGTTAGGTGAACGCCTTTAAGCATTGGGGAGTCCGGGTATGCCTTCGGGTAGCGTGATGCGCAGACGCCTGCCGATCTCTTCGGTTAACGCTTCCGGCCGCATCGCTGCGTTGGCATCAGCGATGCGCCAGAATGCCTCCGGATCGCCTTGAAAACTCGCCGAAACCTGATCCAACCGCTCTCCTTGGCTAACAACATGCTCCTGCAGCAAAGCAAAGCGATCCGGCGCCGGCAGAAATCGACGACGTAGATAAACCACAGTCCGATCATCCACGGTTTGCAACGTCACTGTTTCAATGTCGTAATACCGGCTAGTGGCGGGAAAATTATATGTAGTCATAGTTCATCCTCATGGAATCCCAGTAATGCCGAGTGCCCCGAAGGTTCCGGCGCGGTTTTTCGTGGCCAGTTGCTCCTTGGCCTGTAAATAACTAATAAACAGGTTCCCCCCCTTGACGTCGAAACCCAAGTCATCCACTGTTAGGACGCGCATCCCCAAGCTGACTTTAGCGCGGATGGGGTTGAGTGAAACATCAAAAGCCTCCTCGGTAATACTGAATTCGGTAATACGCACCGGCACAATCCGGTTGGCGCCAAAGATGAATACCGTCAACGGTGACTGGGCAGCAATAATCTCCAGTGTTCCTGCTGATGCCTCGGCATTGTTTGAAAGCAAATGTGCACTGGTGGGATAGACGATCACCTCTAACGCCGCCAGTAAAGGATGTAGACCGGTCTTCGTTACTTCGCTATCGGCCGTTTCGAGCGCATCGGTGGCATCAAGCTCAGCATCCAGTTTGATGGTTTCCGTCGGCGGCCCCTTAAGCCGCAATGCCTCGATATGGTCGCCGCTTTCCTGCCCGACACCCTTAATCTGCAGACTGCGGTTCAGCGTGTCCGGGTTGTACTGCAGTGGGATAATGCGCAGCACCTGGCCAGTCAGAGGATCTAGCAGAGCAAGACCGCCTTTGAGGAGGCGCGGGGATCCGGGAAAAGAACTCATATTTGTATCCTTTAGGCATCCGGCACTTGGCCGAACCCCAATAATTTATCCATGCGGCTGAATACGTAATTAAAGCCCTGCACATTGGGACTCTTATTTCCTTCAATGGTGTACAAAAAACCATCTCGTAATTGATGAACCAAGCCGATGTGGCCTTTACCGCTGGAAGGCTGATCCCGCCACCAAACCACGATATCCCCTGGCTTCGGGGAATAGCCGCTTCCTGGTTGTTGTGCCCAGCCATTTTTCTTAAATTGTTGTAAGACGTCTTGGGCACCCACGGTATATTTAAAAGGCATACCCGCTGGATTTTGCGCGAAGCAGTAACTCACAAAACCAGCACACCAAGGTTCGCCCTCTGACACAATGCCATGCAAATATTTTTTTACGAAAGGCCCCCGGTTATTCCCGCCTATTTCTCCAGCGCCTGCCTTCAATTCATTAATTGCGACTTGTAACGCCGCTCTTCCGCGCGCACTACCGCCTAGCTCGATCGCCGGCATTTGCTGATAATCTACAGCACTCGGCGGCTGAATGCTGGGTTTGGGGTTATGTAGACTCCACCAGGTTAATTCCCCCACTTGACCATCAACCGTCAACGGATGGCCCTGCTGATCCAAGTTCTGCGCTTGAAACGCGCGCACAGCACGGTAGGTTTCATTATCAAATACGCCATTGATTTCTTCATCAGTCAAATAACCTTTATTCATCAATAGCGTTTGAATCTCCTTGATTTCCGGTCCCTGATCGCCTTTCTTAAAGAGTCTTGTCATTTCATACTCCTGAATTTGCCATTTTTATTTGTCATCATAATCTCCCGCTATTCCTGCTCTATCCGCACTGCCCAGCGATTGAGCTTGCCAGTATCCTGCGCTTCGAGATCGGCGACCCGCAGGCGCCATGTGCCTTGTGACGCTTTGCCGCGCAACGCGGACAGTGCAGGCGTGTTAGCAACCGTATAGGTTTTAATGATATTGTCTTCTCTATCGCCGCTACGAGGATGTAGCACAACATTCGTGCTGTCGGGGGCGATGAGCGTAACGAGCAGGTCGCCGATATAACTATGCGTGATATCCACTGCCACACTGATGTCCGCGACACTACCGCTGCCAGCTATCTGCAACGATCTTTCGATGCCCGTCGGATTGTTGTCTGGAATGGTCACGCCGGGCGATTCTTCGGCTCGCAGTGCATCATCGGTCTGCCCGGAAACCTCTATTTCCCAGCGGCTCAGCAAACCGGTATCGACTGCAGCAAGATCCTGCACGTGCAACACCCAATTGCCTTGTAAAGATTGCCCTTTCAAACCGATGAGTCCCGGCGTCGTACTGATGTCGTATGTTTTATTGAGATTGACCGCATTACCGCCATTGCGGTCGTGAAGCACCACGCTGCTTCCGGAAGGCGCAAGCAGCGTCAAGCGCAAATCGCCAATAAAGCTATGGGTGACATCAACTGAGACTCTGATGGAATCAATTTTGACGTTATCAGCAAATAATATGCTGTCTTTCACACCTGTAACATTGTTGTCGGGAATCTGTAAAACCGGCACCGACGATTTCTTATAAATCTGACCGGAAGGCGCGCCGCCCCCCAAGCGCAATGCTTCACCCACAGCCGCCGCCGCATCCACGCGGCCATGCCCGAACCACGGGCTCCATGAGCCATCAGCACTACCGATATCGACAAATGACCCGTTATCGAACGGCGCTACCGGAGAAACGTCCCAAGTGGGCGACGGATCGTAAGTGGCAGGCGGTGTTTTTGGATAACTGCTCATATTCAGATTCTTGGCTGCCGTACGTTTAAGGATGGAAATCACTTCCAACGCAGTAAGCTTCGGGTTTGCTGAAACTATCAATGCCGCGACGCCCGCAACCAGCGGGGTAGCACTGGAAGTACCACCGAAAGCCGAAGTCACCCCGCCACCTTCGCCCGACGACGTCGTAATGCCGATACCAGTTAAGCTCAGACGCCGGTATTCATGGCTGTTGTTTGACGGTGCACTGATCGCAATACCGGTGCCGTAGTTCGAATAATGGCTACGCTGTGCATTGCTGGCGAGCGCAGCTACGTACATCACGTTGTTGACTGCAACGAGATTATGACTGAACTGCCGTGCCGTTCTAACACCTACCCAAGTGCTGGTTCCATCTGCATTAAACCGCCAACCTCTGTCATAAGGAACATCTATTTGGGCGGCATGCTGAATCGGGCAATTCTCATTCCCCGCCGCCCATAAGAACACGATACCCCGCCCGCGCCGTCCGCCGGAAGTGGCGAGTTCGGCAATACGGTTGATGACCGTTGTGCCGAATTGACTGGTGGGGCTGTTTCCCCAAGAGCTGGAAATAACGTCCACTTTGCCGGCCATATAGTTTATGGCGGCAAGCATTTTTGAATCACCGATGAACAGACCACGATCATCCGATTCCCACTTTATCGGTAACAAGCGGCACCCCGGCGCAGCGCCAACAGTCAGCATGGCATCTGCTTCTCCAGCAACCACCCCGGCGCAGGAGGTGCCGTGATCAGCCCCTGTCTGATACATGTCAGCCGAATTGGCATCAACGTCCCCATGGACGATTAAACGCGTGCCGCGAAAATAACCCCAACCGGAAAATTTACCCGGCGAATTAAAATCCGGATGATCGATTTTACAACCGTCATCGGTCACACCCACCACCACATCAGCGCTACCGTAGTGATCCAACAACCGCCATGCGTCTTCGCAACGCGCAGAAGAACGCGGATCGAATGCCGGATCGCTCAAGCGATGATGCAAATGCCATTGCCGGATATAGCTGGGATCGCTTGGAACCTGGAATTGATAGGCTTTTAAGCGATGATTAAGATCGTTTTCCGCATTTTCCACCAATGGTTCGTTTTCCATTAACTGCACTACCAGCTTGAGCGGATTCATGCCGGTATGTCCGGTCAATTGAAAAAGATAATCTTTGCCGCTATAGCTTTCTTTTTTTTCCAAACCATAACGCCCGGTAAAATCATCCAACTGTTCCGCTGCCGGCGCGTCTTTAAATGTCACAAATACGCGATCGGTAATAAGGAATTCCTCACCGGTATCAGCCGTGTAATAGGCATGATGCGTAACAGCCGTTTCCCTTGCTTTGGTCATGGCGTTATCCAATTCATCCGCTGCCGTCGTCAATTTATACGAAGCCGGAGAAACTCGCTCCACATGAGAAAAACAGCAATCCTGCAAACTCTCCGGCGCAGCCCGCACCACAAATTCATCCGGGCTTTTAGTTAATTCCACCTTCTCACCGCAGCGGTAGGTGTAAGTTTTGTCAGTTGCATTCATGATTTTCTCCCTTCGTATATTTGTTAAATTTTTTGTCTCTCACTTTGATTCTGCGGTTCATTTGTGGCGGATTACGTTTTGCTAATCCGTATATGGACTCCTCCCGTTTTGCAAGCAAAAAGTGATAGCTTTAAGGTGCAACTGCTTCCGTATATCCGGCTTCTGGTTGGATAGCGATAACTATCCGAGCCATGATGGATTTCGCGCGTAAGGTTC
>NZ_JAKFWH010000037.1 GCF_021731985.1 Nitrosomonas sp. | reverse complement strand
GTGTTTTATAACAACCAAAGACTGCATTCATACCTGGATTACAAAAGTCCGAACCAATATGAAGCTGAAGCAGCAAAAACGATGAAAGTTGCTTAACTGGGGTGTCCGGTTTTACTTGACCAGGTCAGCCAGTCCTCCTGTTTGATGGAAAAGTGTCGTCCAAGATTAAGAACAGTTATTTGGCGAACCTTGCCGCCGATGTGTTCACCGCGCACCAGGCGATAGGTGAAGTAGCTCTCTTTAAGAGCCGTGTTGTTAGTTCGGGTTCGACGGATAAACATTCCCTGCTTTTACAGAAAAAGCAAGAGGAAAAACTATGTGGTCAAAAATATTATGGCACAACAAAACTGTTTCCGGCAGGTTTAAAAACAATACACAATAATAATAAATTCGTTAAAAACGCAACCAAACAAAAATATAGCAAAAATTGGCCGTGTGATGTTAAAGATGGGTAGAACTCAAAAAGACAGCATAAATTCATACGCTCAGGCGACAACTAGCTTGACAACTACCGATAGCGATGATGTGCCAGGGTGTTAATGTGGAAGGGCTGGAGGCTTACATCATATCAAGTCGATGAGCCAATATACGAATGACTTAACAGAGGAATTTAGGATTATCACATAGTAGTGAAATGCAGATGGAGGGTTGTTATTCCAATTCGCGATAGACCTGAAAATATATCTAATACATAACTAGCTGTAGTTAATAGATTATTACAATATAATTATTGCTGTTTCTATTTGTAACTGGAATTAGACGAGGCGGTTGTAAAAATCATCTAATGCCCCGTTCTTGCCACGGGTCGTCTATTAACTACTCAACATACGGATTATCAAGCAATTTCAGCGATTATCGTGTTGGTCCAAGTCCAGGATCAACACGCCATACACCATCTTGAGCAGCAGGTGATGTATCAGTTTGGGGTATGTAACTATTATAATATATATAAGGGCCGTTCGCTGTTACAAATAATTCTGGATCCGATCGCACCCGAATGAGACTCTTGGTATTGTGAAGCATTCTGAATCCAGTACCGCTAAGATTGGTCAGTGCCAAGTAAGTTGGAATCCGCATATCTAAAATAACAGGACTCGGGCTTAACGTGAAAAAAATATAAGACTCACCATTATGAGTGAAAAACTCAGGAGACCAAATATTTGGAATAGCTCGTGGAGCTAAAATACTACTGATAGCTGTCCATATTGGATCGGCACCTTCGGTTTTAGCTATCTTGCGATATACTCTGATTTCATTCCGGTTGACCATGGAAAAAAACACATACTCATTGTTATATTCTGGCGCTTTCCACATAAAAATTGCGCCCTTTTCCCCGTCATCAAAGGTGAGTTGTTCCAATACTTTGTTTTCAACATCGTATAAAAAACATTGCGTTTCAACAACTCCAATGTCATTAGTGAAGGTGGATGAAAAAACGATAGTATGCATTCCTTCTACCCATCGCCGCGAACCTACTGAACCCAGTGTGTTTGGAACAAGTTCCTCACTTTCTGGATCATGTAATTCGCGCCAGTAAAATGGATGGCTATCGCGGGATTGGAGAGCCGATTGATAGGTTATCCTCGGAATCGGATCATCCTTATCTGAGTTGCCCAGAGGTGATGCATATGCCACCATATCATCAATAAAATTTGATGTCCAAACACCGTTATTGGAAACTGCATGGGCAATACGAGCGGTAGCTGGACTTTTAGGTTGGTTCGGCAGGTACTTCGTATATACTATTTCAGTTCCCTCAAAACTGGTTAGCCACTCGGGGCCGTTACCAAAATCAGACATGAATGCAGCCCCTGTATCTACCAACAACCCGCGACCGTTCGATGGTTTAAATCCGCCGGTTACTGGGTCAACTTTGGCGATCCATAGGTTCGATTTTCTATCCGTAAAAGTAAGCAGTGCGTGCGTCTGATCAAATTCGAAGTCAATGATCTCACTCTTCGTCACCTGTACTTCTGGAGGCAAAGTCCCTGCCCATGCATTTAAGGCTAGAACGGAGAATCCCATCAAAATTGATAATAACAAATTCGATATTGATATGAATCTATATGTTCGAATTTTGTGTTTGAGTATATTTTCTATGTGAAACATAGCTTCTCCAGAATAATTTTTAACATTGACAAGCGATTTGCCATTTTTGCAGCACATTAATTGAACCAATACAATTTCGGGTATGTGAAGTCAAATGATCAATGCCTCACTTGATTGATAACGTATCAAATTTTAAGGTGAATTTAGTTTTGCAGTAGCTTCATCAATGCCAGATTGAAGCCAATTCTTTTCAATTCCGTTTGTCGAGAGATCTTTTAGCTTTACTAGCGCATCACGTCGCAAAGTCCAAGCATCCGTGTTATTTGCATCTGCAGCCAAAACAGCATCGGCCAAATGTAGTGCTAATACGGCATTTCCACTTGAAAGAAGAATCTCCTGAGCACGTTGGATTATATTATCAACACCATTCGCCAGGCTAACTAGTTCCGATAGAGCCACTTGCGGGGGCTCAGAATACATACTTGATGGGTTGGCATCGAACCATCCGGCATAACCCTCATAGATCCCTCGGATAGACCAACTGACTCGACCGTAAGCCTCACCCACATATAGCTCCGGCGGCAATTGTATACTATTCATCAAAGTGAATACGTCGGCACCAGTATTCATTCCAGCTACTACTGCATCATGTACGTACAGAATGGCGTTCTGATATTGCGTTAGCTTTTGTGTAATCGTTGCGTTTCCAGAAACCGGCATGCCATGACTGGGCAACATCAGTCTTGGTTTCCAGGATAATACCTTGTTTAACGATTGCACGTAATCCAGCGCCCATCGAGGTTTTGTACCGCGCAAGCTGTAGATGTTCGGGAATGAGTTATAAAAATTATCTCCCACGAAGGCCGCTTGCAACTCGGGGATCCACACACTCAGATGGTCTGGTGTTTCACCGGGTGTGCTAAAGAGCTGAAAAGTCAATTCGCCAAGTGTAAACTGATATTTTTTGTCGAACAATATATCGGCAGGATTTTGCCCTGCGTAGTTGCCGGGATTAGGATTCGAAACAACTGGTATAGGTTTGCCTGCTTGTTTAGCATTACGTACCGCAAAGAATCCATTCAATCGTGTCTGGTAGTCAAGGAGTTCGATCAGATTGTTCTGAGCAATCACATGAGTTCCACTTTCCTTCCAAAGCTCGATACCTCCAGTGTGATCACCATGGCCATGCGTGATTATAATATAACGGACGGGTACACTACTGATCGCTTTTAACATTTCGTAATGCTGCGGTGCAGCAGCAGGACTTGATGTGTCAATAATAACCGCACCTTGATTAGTGATAACCATAAAGGTATTACTAGATATATTGCTACTACCTTGGGCCATATAAATATTATTATTTATCTTAATTGCGCTGGCTGCAGCCACAAATTGTGGCGCGGAGAGAAATACAAACAATAACAATAATCTGTTACAAAGCATTTTTTTTCGCAAAGCGAGCGTAAAAAACGATATTGAACTTAAAAGATATTTATTCATTGCTTTCTCCAATGCAAACTTATTACGCAAGAAAAACTTGCGTTGTTAAAATAACTCAATTTTAGACATCCAGCTTCCAACCTTGCGCCACCCGAACGGTAGCACAACTGGGGGGGTGAAACTAACAGAATTCATACTGCTTGCTGTTGATGTTTCTTCTACACCCGAAATCTTGGGTCGCCGCGTTGTTTCGGGAAGGTGAATATCGAGGACTTCCGGTTGAAACTGTCCCTGAAAGCAAGTCCGGTAAATTCCATGCGCAGCCACTGTGCCACGACATCGATAGGGAAAGCTTCTTCCGCAAACAGACTCAATAACTGAACCAGTGTCCACGTCGTCGAGCGAATCTGCATCCATAACTCCAGCATAGTACGTTTCTGCTGCCACAAATTGTTCACGCCCCACCAGCGCTTCAAGTTGTGAAACAAGGGTTCGATGCCCCAGCGGCGTGCATACAGATGCAATATCTCCTCGACACGCAAATCCGTTCCGATCGCCAGTAGCAAACGCGCCATTGCCACCACGGTGCGTAGACGAACCAACTGCTCCTTGCCATATAGTGTTAGCTTGACTTCGGTTACCGGCAAATTCCGGATTGCTTCGGGCGTTATTTTGATCCCGTAGGTTTTGGGGCGTCCGCGTCCAGGCTTTGGCACAGCGTCCGGTGGCAGGAATAATGCGGAATCGAACAGTAGTCGGACGGGCTTGTTCATCATCACGGGCGCTAAACTGCGTACTAATGCCCGCGCGATGGTCAGCTTGTTGCGATTGCCGGTGGCGGGGACAGAACGGGACACAATCGATAACACATACTTCCTGCCCGCACTGCTCAGCATGCTGACGCCCAACGTGACCCAGCATTGCGTCAGCAGAAACTGCGGCCGGTTGTGCTTCCTGGCATGGCCGTGCCGGATGATACTGCCCGGCGCTTTCCCGGATTGGCGTGGAATCAACGTGTTGTGAATGACCAGATTGAACGTCTCCATTGGCAATGCATCGTTGACCACCTCGAACAAGGCTCTTGCCAGTCGTGGCGTCCAGACGCTGCCGCGTTCCAGAAGTTTGTAATAGGTCGTCCAGTGACGGCCTTTGGTAATGGCACTGATCGCGCGGATCACCCAACCTTCTGGAGAAATCAGACAGCCACACAGCAGTTCGACGAAAGTGGCACGAGCGCGCAACGGCACGGCGCTGAGTAAATGGGTAATCCAGCTTGACGGGCAAAGACGGATAGTTTGAGCGTAGGACATAGAGCACCAAGTGAGGAGTAAAAACTCCTTCATGGGCCGCCGCACAAACCTTTCCTTCTGTCAAGTGATTTTTGCTCATTGTGTGAATATTTTTATGCCTCGTTTTGCTACTTTGCTTCTGCCTTAGTAGTCGATTCTTTGATGCTGAATGTCTAAATTTGAGTTAAAATAAGCATCTAAGCGATTAATTTGTCTAGCTATACTCGGTATCAATACGCCAAACTCCGTAGCACTACACTTAATTAAAAATTATAAAACGATTTTGTACAGTAACATAATTCATTAGCCTAATCTAGGTAGGCAATGTCCTGAAAATGTCCTGATAAATACTGAATCGCCCCGAGTTCTGTGGAGGCTATTTGGTTTAAGTAACACGGGCAGAATCCGAGTTGGCTAACTGCCGATAGTATTGTGCCTCAGCTTCTGTCGGCGGTATATAGCCGATGGGTCCCAGTAAACGCTGATGATTGAACCAGAATACCCAGTTCAACGTCGCCAATTCAACGGATTCCCTGTTTTTCCAGGGCCCTTGCTTGTGAATTAATTCAGTCTTGTAAAGCCCATTGATCGTTTCGGCCAGTGCGTTATCGTAGCTATCTCCTTTACTGCCAACCGATGGTTCTATTCCAGCTTCGGCAAGCCGTTCCGTATAACGGATAGAGACATACTGAGAACCCCGATCGCTGTGGTGGACCAAGGCACCCAGCTCCGGTTGCCGAGCGTACAAAGCCTGCTCCAGCGCATCCAGTACGAAATCCGTGTGCATACTGGAACTGACCCGCCAACCCACGATGCACCGGGCAAACACGTCGATGACGAATGCGACATATAGCCAGCCTTGCCAGGTAGAAACATAGGTGAAGTCCGACACCCACAACTGGTTTGTACGATCCGCCTTGAATTGTCGGTTGACCCTATCCAGTGGGCACGGCAGTGCCTTGTCCGGAACCGTGGTTCGTACAACCTTGCCACGACGTACACCTTCCAATCCCAACCGTTTCATCAGCCGTTCAACCGTGCACCGAGCTACCTGTATTCCTTCGCGCTTGAGTTGCCGCCATATCTTGTCGGCACCATAAACCTGCAGGTTGGCCTGCCAGACTCGTTGTATCTGTGGCATCAGCTCGTCATCGCGAATAGCTCGGGCACAGCGCAATGACGGATTACGCAGTTCGACAGCGTGACGTCGATATCCCGACGGGCCGACCTGCAATACCTTGCAGATCGGCTCGACCCCGTGGGTGCCGCGATGCCGGTCAATGAACGATCTCAGGATTTGAGTTTGCGGTCGAGCTCCGCCTGGGCGAAAAAAGCACTGGCCAGTTTCAGTATCTCGTTGGCACGGCGCAATTCCTTGATCTCACGCTCCAGTGCTTTGATGCGCTCGCGCTCTTCACTGGTAACGCCATCTCGCAGGCCTATGTCGATCTCGTGCTTCTTTACCCAATCATGCAACGTCGGCGGCGCGCAGCCGATCTTGGGTGCTATCGATTCTATCGTCGCCCACAGCGAAGGATACTCATTGCGATGCTCTTGCACCAGACGGACTGCTCGTTCTTTTACTTCGGGGGAATATTTGTTTGTTTTATTCATCGCTCCATTCTCTCAAGATTTGGAGCCTCCTCAAAATCCGGGGCGATTCAGCTTGTTTATTGTGTTTCGTGGATTGCTTCGGATTTGTGCGGATGCGTGATTGGCGGAGGCGGTGAGATTCGAACTCACGGTAGAGTCACCCCTACGGCAGTTTTCAAGACTGCTGCCTTAAACCGCTCGGCCACACCTCCAATCACAGAGCTAACAGGTCGCAATCATACCTTTTAGAGTTCTTTTTGGCTAGGGTCTGTTGACATTTCACATAGGTAGCCTGGCGAAAGCCGCGCTTAGGCTCACAAATCATCATCAAGTCACAGACACCTTTGCGTTCGTACTCGGTATCATAACGCGCAGGTGCACCCGGTTCGGGTGGAAGTGGTTTACGCACTTCGGCAATGAATTGCTTGGGACTTTCATCGAAACAGACGACCGGAGGCATCGGATCATAGGGTTCTTCATATAGGTCGAGAACGTCTTCTATCGCCGCCACAAAGGCGGAACTGACCTCTGGGATGCACCATTCCTGTTTTTGCCAGGGTTTAAGCGTGTTTTTTAAAAGCTGGCGAATGGTTTCGTAACTGCAGGAATCGGCGTAATTTAATTCCACTACTTTGTCCGCCAGCAGGCGCAGTGTCCAGTGATTATGGCCATCGGGCGCATCGCTGCAGGCCACCGGAATGAGATGGGCTGCCTGTTTATCGCTGAGTTTTGGTGCCTTGCCGGGACGCGGATGATCTTTCAAGACCGCTTCCGGCCCTTCTTCCACGCAGCGCTGTCGCGTCTTTGCCACCATCGACGGCGAGACATTCAGCGCATCATATTATCCACAAAGTGTGTTGGGTGACACTATTTACGGTACTCGAGACAACAGGCATTACCTGAAGGAAAAAGGCATTCATTTTTCTGGCAAACCATTGGGACGTCCTCCCAAGATAACAGAAGATAATCGAGCGCAATTTAAGCAACTACAAAAGCAACGGCGTGAAGACTATCGGCAGCGTATACCAATTGAAGATAAGTTCGGACAAGGCAAAAACGGCTATAACCTGAATTACATCCGCGCCAAAACAGCACGTACCAGCGAAGCATGGATCAATAGCATCTTCCTGGTCATGAATCTGATGGTGTTGTTGAAGGTTTTTATTTGCCTTTGCGCGCGCAGCTATAAATATTGCCAATTGATGTTTGGTTGCTGCTTAAATATATTTCAAAGCATCAAGAAAAGATCAGGCTACAGTCACAATGTCTGCTGACTTTCTGAGGAGACTCTATTTAGCAGGCCGTTAAAAAAACCATCTATGTTGCCGCTGCGGTATTAAAAACAGGCTCAAAATGCTCATTTATCATGCATAAACTGCGCTTCCCCCCATTTCCGCCTAGCACCGGCTGCTTCGAATACGTTTTTCAACGAATGAAATGGACTCTCCCCCAAACGGCATCAAATGTACCATATTGAAAGTTGGAGAACCGATCAATCAAAAGGAGAGGAGAATCCATTATGAATATTACAACCATTGGAATCGATCTGGCTAAGAATGTGTTTAGTTTGCACGGAGTGGATGCACAAGGCAAGGTCAGGCTGAAGAAGGCTGCTTCGCGCAGCAAGTTGCTGGAATGTTTCGCCAACATTGCCACCATGCTTGATTGGCTTGGAGGCCTTCACCGGCGCCCACTGGTCCGGATTGATCCGATCAAGCTCGATCTCGCCTTCCAACAGTGGAGCGCGGCCTTCGCCACAGAAGACCAAAGTCTTGCAATTGATGGCAAGACGATGTGCAACACCGTAGGCGGAAACAGGGTGGCAAATGCATATCATGAGTGTCGTTGGCCACGAGACGGTTTTGTGTATCACCCCAAAAAACCGGCATTCTGCCCGTAGAAGGTGGCTTAGATCCCAAGAAAACCAATGAAATCAGCACGTTCATTCCGCTGCTGGAAGGCATTGATATCCAAGGCAAGGACATTACTACTCGGGGCTAACAAGCCCCCAATTTAATGTTGAAGCGTTCCCGCCTCGGAATACATTGTGCCAGAAAGCCGTTTATCTGCTGCGAGAATTTGATTCTTGCCAGTCTTCTTCGCCTTATACATTGCTTGATCCGCGCGCTCAAAAATACTCTCTTGCGATTCCCCTGGTTGATACTGCGCTACGCCAGCGCTAAAAGTAATTAGCAAGCGTTTGTTTTCATACAAGAAGAACTTTTTAGTTAAATTGCGAAGTATTCTTGATGAAACTGAAAGTGCTTCTTCAAGGACTGTGTTTGGTAGCAGTATTGCAAATTCTTCACCACCATAGCGCGACACGACATCTTCTGGTCGCGTTGTTTCTTTGATAGCGCCAACTAGGAAAACCAGTGCGTCATCGCCTACTTTATGGCCATGTGTATCATTGAGTTGCTTGAAATTATCAATATCTAATAACACAAAACAGAGCGGCTCTTGATTGTGCTCTGCACGCGATATTTCACGTTCAAATGCGCTATCCAACCCACGACGATTAAATATGCCCGTGAGGTGATCTTCTTGTACTTTTTCCCCCATCTCTAATAACTTAATTTCAAGCTGGCTGATTTGATCTTGTGCTTTGCTTACTTCTGCGCGAGTAACTATTAAATCATCCCGATATTCTAAGACACTGCTTTGTACTTGCTGAGTTTCTTGCATAATTTCCACGAGCAATTGATTCAGTTCTTCTAGATCATTAGTCTGATTTACTTTATCTGAGAAATATTCAAGCTTAACTTGATATATTCCCGTTGCATCAGTGAGTTCTTCAATATTATTGATTAAGGAATTTACCATCTGCTTGACAGTAATTCTAGCTTTACCCAGGCTTTGCTTTATTATTTCCTGTTTTTGAATTATTTCCTTTAGATACTGCTCAGCTCGTGCCATGATTTGCATATTCAGTGGTTTAGACATAGTCTCTTTTAACCTAGAGATTTGCTCTTTAATCCACTGATCCTCAGACAACAATTCGCCGGTACTATCCATTAACAAATTGAGCAGTTTGAGTAAACCCTGTTGTAACTTGATCCCGCTTTCGCCATGGGATTCGAATTTGATGCAGAATTTTTGAAAATGAGCAATAAATTGCTCCATTTCCTGTTTATCCTGAATTTTCCGCACTTGTTGCGCCAATGTCCTAGCTTCATTGGCTAGCGTAGCATCATCAAGTAGGGTAACTGCGATATGTTCGAGCATTTGCGCCATCAGCTCCAGCATTTGGTCGGTAAAATTACTGATCGCGTGCTTTTGTTCTGAAACAATACACTCTGAATGGGAATTTTGTGAATCGGATTCATTTTGTATTTTTATGGATGAAGATTCTTCACCGTTCTCAATGATTTCCTGAGAATCTGATGTTAATGCACCCCATGCATCAATTAGCCTTCTTAGTTCACTGTGTAATTGATCTGAGTCTGTTGAAAACTTGACAAGCACCTGATGGAGATCTGTCCATTTTTTATCGGAAATCAATTTCTGGTTTTTAACTGCTAACAGTTCAAATAATTCCTCAATGGTCCCTCCCCACGGAATAGCCGATTCCGATTTAGCATTAACCAGTAATGTCTGTTTGCTAATAGTGACAGTCTCATTAGTAACAAGCTTAATCATTATCGATTTAAATTTTGTCCAATTCTTCTCATTCGCGGCCTGTTCCAGATTATTGGCAAAATTAAGCAATTGCGGCGTATGACGTGGCAGCTCCTTGGCCAAATCAATTAGCATCTTTGCGGTAATAGCAGATATTTGGTTAGGTGGATTGCCCGCAATTTGATCGTACAGCTTATGGTAATTATCAGGTGTAGGGGAAACTTTCAGCAAAGCAAGTTGCTTTAACGTCTCACGTGCAATAAAAGAAGGGTTAGAATTTTTACTTTCATTCATACAAATAACGAACTGAAATACCAATAGAATTATATTAGCGGAGATGTGCCGCCATTCTTGAGCTGTTCGTCATAAAATTCCTTTTTCTCATTTCGAAAATACTCATACCGTAAACGGATTTAAAAGAATCCATCACAAGATTTCTCTTGATTAGCAAGATAGATACTTCAGCATGGCGAATCCAAGTAGCTGGAAGAGGTTTGAAGTGGCTCCCCTTGGCTTGCGGCGTGTTAGCCGGAATGCATTCAATGCCCAGCTCACGCGCGGCACGAGCAAACTGGGTTTCAGCTTCTGCATTGGTATCCTTGGCATTGATGTGGAAGATGCTGTGCCTATCAATATAGAGCGCCGCTGGCACGCCGTGCGTCCACATTTAGCCCAACGTGGTCTCGGTCTTGTTAAAACTCAAAAAAGCGGACATTTCTATTTGGCGTGGACACAATCTTTTTATGAGGCGTCTATTTATACTGCCGCGATTCAACGCTGCACCAAAAATACGTTAGAATATGCCTTTTAGAATATTTATCGGGAGTTCCTGAATGTCAATGGCTGACCGTGATGGTGTAATCTGGTATGACGGGAAGATGGTTCCCTGGCGGGATGCCAATACGCATGTTTTAACCCATACCTTGCATTATGGATTAGGTGTTTTTGAAGGGTTGCGCGCCTATGAAACAGCGCAAGGACCGGCGATTTTCCGTTTACAAGAACACACTGACCGCTTATTCAACTCAGCGCATATTTTTATGATGAAAATGCCTTATGACAAGGCCACTTTGATGCAAGCGCAATGTGATGTGGTCAAACAAAATAAGCTCGTCTCCGGTTATATCCGTCCTATTACTTTCTATGGCGCTGAAGCCATGGGACTTTCTGCCAAAACCCTTTCCACACATGTTGCCATCGCCGCCTGGCCATGGGGGACATATTTAGGGCCGGAAGCCCTGGAAAATGGTATCCGCGTCAAAACCTCGTCTTTTACCCGGCATCATGTCAATATCAATATGTGCCGCGCCAAGTCGGTCACAACTTATGCCAATTCGATTCTGGCCAATCAAGAAGTTGGATTGAATGGGTACGATGAAGCTTTGTTACTGGATGTCGAAGGTTATGTGGCTGAAGGATCTGGAGAGAATATTTTTATCGTCAAACAAGGCAAGCTCTACACGCCTGATTTAACTTCATGCCTGGAAGGAATCACGCGTGCATCTGTGATTGACTTGGCTGCTGAAATCGGTATTCCAGTCATCGAGAAACGTATCACGCGCGATGAAATTTATTGTGCTGATGAAGCATTCTTTACCGGCACTGCTGCTGAAGTGACACCGATTCGTGAACTCGATAATCGCATGATTGGACTTGGCAAGCGCGGGCCAATCACCACGCAAATACAAACCCTATTTTTTGATTGCGTCAAAGGCAGAGCTAAAAATCACGCCGACTGGCTTACCTTTGTTTAATCAGCTACATTGGAATTATTTTTATGAATCAACAAACCAATAACAAAACACGAGAAATAGAAATTACAACTGATGATCTGCCGCTGCATTGCCCCACACCAGCCATGATGCTGTGGAATTCACATCCGCGGGTTTTTCTTCCGATCGAAGCAACGGGTGAAGCGCTATGCCCATATTGTGGTACGCACTACACGCTTAAAGGTGGCGCGGTCGCAGGACATCACTAAAGCGGTTTGATTTCTGAGAAGAACTTGCATTCCGACGATTTATTGGTTATAGCTATCTATCAGCAACTATTTACCACGTTTTATCAACAATCACTCTTTCAAAGAGACTAAATTATGCAAGCAATTCCTCATGAGATTTTTAAGGCGTATGACATTCGCGGCATTGTTGGTAAAACGATCACCGCTGATAATGTCGAGAAGATAGGCCATGCGATCGGCTCCGAAGCCCGTGCAAGAAATCTGACTGCTATCGCCATTGGCCGAGATGGCCGGTTATCTGGAACTGAATTATCTCAGGCGCTCGCTCGCGGCATTCAGAAAAGTGGAATTCATGTGGTGGATGTAGGCATGGTCGCAACGCCCATGCTGTACTACGCTGCACATGAATTGTGTCAATATTCCGGGGTGATGGTTACCGGTAGCCATAACCCGCCAGAGTACAATGGCTTTAAAATTGTGCTTGGAGGCGAAACGTTAGCGGCTGACACGATTCAGGCACTGCGTTTACGCATTGAAAATAACGACCTCGCACAGGGCACAGGCAATTATTCCGAACATGCTATCGTCAATACGTATATTGAACGGATTACTGGTGATATCAAACTCACTCGTCCGATCAAAATTGTTGTTGATTGTGGCAATGGTGTAGCGGGTGCATTTGCACCGGCGCTTTATCGTGGTCTAGGTTGTGAAGTAATCGAATTATTCTGCGAGGTGGATGGTTCTTTTCCTAACCACCATCCGGATCCATCTGTACCTGATAACCTAAATGATGTCATTCAGGCGTTGAAAACCACCGATGCAGAAATTGGATTGGCTTTTGATGGCGATGGTGACCGCCTAGGTATCGTTACGAAGAATGGCAATATTATCAATCCTGATCGCCAGCTCATGATGTTTTCAGCGGATGTGTTGTCGAGAAATCCTGGTGGCAAAATCATTTTTGATGTGAAATGTACTCGGAATCTGGCGCCCTGGATCAGTCAGCATGGCGGCGTGCCGATCATGTGGAAAACCGGTCATTCCTTCATCAAAGCAAAACTCATTGAGTCGAAGGCATTATTAGCTGGAGAAATGAGCGGTCATTTATTTTTCAAGGAACGCTGGTACGGTTTTGATGACGGCTTATATGCCGGTGCACGGCTACTCGAATTGCTAAGTCGCGAGGCAGATATCAATGTCACTCTCAATAATCTGCCCGATAGCATTAACACACCGGAACTTCAAGTTCGCGTTGCTGAAGGGGAAAATCACACACTGATTGCGCAGTTACAAAAAAATGCAATTTTCACTAATCCACAGCAAGTTATCACCATTGATGGTCTGCGGGTTGAATACAGCGATGGGTTTGGTTTGGCACGTGCCTCTAATACAACGCCGGTCATCGTATTACGCTTTGAAGCCGATAATGAGACAGCCTTGAAACGTATCCAGGAAGATTTTCGTCACAATATTCTGCATGCCAAACCGGATGCTCAACTCCCTTTTTAGTCAGGAATAATACTTCCGGTACTTTATGCGCATTGCCATTGCTCAGATTAATAGCACCGTAGGTGATATCACAGGGAATGCTGCAAAGATACTGGATGCGGCAAATCAGGCGAAGCAGGACGGCGCTCAGTTGATAATAACGCCCGAGTTAGCGCTATCCGGATACCCGCCCGCTGATTTATTATTACGCGAAACTTTCTGTCAATCTTGTAACGATGCACTGACAGAATTGGTTGAAGCGATTGATGGCATCACATTAATTGTGGGTTATCCCAGTTACCAGGAAGGCAAACTGTATAATGCTGCTTCCGTGATTCAGTGCGGCAAAATTATTCACACCTATTACAAAAGAATTCTCAATCAAGCTCCTTTCTTTAACGAATCCTATTATTTCGATACCGGCACAGAATCGTGTGTATTTGAACTGGACGGGGTTAAATTTGGCATTGCGATCTGCGCTGACTTCTGGCTGAGCAATTCGCTCCTTGCAGCAGATTATTCCGATCTTGATATTTTGTTAGTACTTAGCGCTTCGGCTTACCGTATCAACAAACAAGCTTCTCGTTATCAGATTACCCGCGAATTTATTGAACAGACTGGCATCTCCATTATCCACACTAACTTGGTTGGTGGACAGGATGAATTAGTTTTTGATGGCGCTTCTTTTGCAATGAACCGGCAAGGAGAACTAACCCATCAACTCGGTGAGTTTGTTGAAATTATTGAATTAATCGATATTCAGAACAATCAACCCATAAAAACTAAGCTAGCAATCCCACAACTTCCCATCGCCAGCATCTATCAGGCGTTATGTTTAGGGGTTAAAGACTATATCCGGAAAAATGGATTTCCCGGCGCATTGTTAGGTCTTTCCGGCGGAGTAGATTCAGCATTGACGCTGGCAATTGCAGTCGACGCATTGGGTGCGGGCAAGGTCAAAGCCGTCATGATGCCTTCGCAGTACACAGCCAATATCAGCCTGGAAGACGCCAATGAAATGGCCGGATTATTGGGTGTTAAACTCCTCGAATGCAGTATCCAGCCATTGTTTGATCAGTTTTTGTCAAACATCAAAAGTGATTTTCAAATTCCCTCTGATTCCACTGCAACGAATACTATGCCGGAGAATTTACAAGCGCGCATACGCGGGACTTTATTGATGGCGCTGTCAAACCATTCGGGCTCAATTGTGCTGACTACTGGCAACAAATCCGAGATAGCAGTTGGTTATTGCACGCTGTATGGCGATATGGCAGGCGGCTTTGCAGTATTAAAGGACGTCAGTAAAACCTTGGTTTATGCACTCTGCGAATATCGCAATCAAATTAACCGAGTCATTCCTGAGCGTATCATTCAACGCGCTCCGTCTGCTGAACTACGGCCCAATCAAACGGATCAAGATAGTTTGCCGCCATATGAAATTTTAGATGCGATTATCGAGGCTTATATTGAAAAAAATTATTCACCAGCGGAAATTATTGCGTTGAATTATAGCGAAGCAGATGTTAATAAAATCATACACTTAATTCATAGGAATGAGTATAAACGCCGCCAGGCTCCCCCGGGTGTTCGTATTACGCATTGCGATTTTGGCACGGCATGGCACTACCCCATTACATCCAGCTATCAAGTCTGGTCTACACAATCCAGAGACGAATAGGATCGATGGAACTTGAATAGTAAATCGATATCCTACCGTCATGAACTTCATCTACTTGATCATTGCGGTATCAATCCTGTTTCCGGAAAGTAGTTATGCACATGAATTACCTGATCTGGGAGATGTATCTCAGGCTACCATTACACCCCATCAGGAACGTCAAATTGGCTTGCAAATCATGCGTCAGATTCGTGCCGATCTCAGTTATTTGGATGATCCTGAAATAGCCAGTTATCTCAGCAACCTCGGTCATAAATTAATTGCCAATTCCGCTGAAACCAGTGCAGAGCAATCGTTCGAATTTTTTGCAATACAAGACTCATCGATCAATGCATTTGCTTTACCTGGCGGATTCATGGGATTCAATAGCGGATTGATCATCGCCGCACAAAGTGAATCGGAATTGGCTGCTGTGATGTCGCACGAAATTGCGCATGTGACACAAAAACATCTGGCGCGCATGATTGCCGGACAAAAATTCGATTTGATAAAGTCATTGGCGACACTTGCAGTCGCTATTATTGCCGCACGCTCTAATCCACAAGCGAGTCAAGCCATATTGGTTGCTTCCCAGGCCAGTGCCATTCAGTCAAAATTGGATTTCACCCGCAAGCATGAAAAAGAAGCGGACCGGATTGGTTTAAGTATCCTGCTCGATGCAGGGTTCGAACCGCAAGGAATGTCCACTTTTTTTGAACGTCTGCAAAGAGCGGGACGATTTCATGAAAATGGTGCGCCTTCGTATTTACGTACTCACCCAATCACTTATGAGCGTATCGCAGATATCCAAAATCGCATTCGCGAAATGCCATATCGCCAAGTTCCCGATAGCATCGATTTTTTATTGGTGCGTGCTAAATTACGCGCTATGCAAGGAAAACCGCATGATTCAGTTGTGCAATTTAAGTCCCGTTTGGATGAGAAACGATATACCAACGAAGCTGTTGAACGCTATGGCTATATTCATGCGCTATTACGGGATAAAAAGAACCAACAGGCAAGTAACGAACTCGCGCATTTATACCAAATATTGCAGAATGATTTTTCTACATCGGTTCTGACCAATCATCCATTGGGAAAAACAGTGCGCGTTGAAAATAAAAATGTGATTGCTGGCGCCATGATTGAAACACTCTCAGCCAGTGTTAAATTGGCTAATGGAAAAATTACTGAAGCATTTGATATTTATAAAACTGCATTAAGAATTTACCCGCAGCATCGCGCCCTGATTCAGGGGTATGCGCATGCTTTAATACAAAACAAACAGACTGAAACAGCACTTGAGTTTATTAACAAACAATTACTGCTTATTCCAAATGATCCGCAACTGTTTAGCTTACAGGCCCAATGCTACGCCTTATTAGGTGATAGAATGCTGCAACATCGTGCGCTGGCTGAATCGTATGCGCTAAAGGGACACACTGCAGCTGCGCTTGATCAATTGCAAACCGCACTGCAGAACAGCAACGGAAATTTTTACCAGCTATCCAGTGTTGAAGCGCGTCTTAAGCAAATACAAACACTGAAAGCAGAAGAAGATAAAGAAAAATAAAAGCACTCAATATTATTAGACAATCTGCATCAATACATTCATCTAACTTTCTAAACAAGTCTTTTGATTACTATTCATCCCCGAATTGCATTCTACCAAGTTTCTCTAAATGTTAACTGTTAGCATTAAACGAATTGTCATTGTTTTAATTATGATTTCTGTCTCAGCCACCTATTATTGGGTTAGCGGCGGGAAAAAAGAATCTAAAGAGAATCAATATAAAACCCGGAATATTGAACGGGGCGACGTCATACAATTCATCTCTGCTAACGGCACGTTGACCCCCGTTGTTCTTGTCAACGTCGGCACTCAGGTTTCAGGTACTGTGGCTAAATTATATGCGGATTATAACGATCATGTTGAAGTAGGTCAGATTCTGGCTGAACTGGATCCGGCTTTACTACAGGCACAATTGCAGCAATCCAAAGCAAATCTTCTCAACGCCCAAGTAACCTTGAGAATTGCTGATAGTAAATTGAAACGCCATCAATTGCTGAAAGATAAAGAATTCATTTCACTTGAAGCATTACAAATGATCGAGCAGGAAATGGAAGTAGCACGAGCGCAGTTGGCAATCAGTAAGGCCCAAGTTGCGCGCGACCAAACTAACCTCAATTACAGTGTTATCCGGTCCCCCATATCGGGAGTAATCATCGCGCGGAATGTAGACATCGGCCAAACTGTGGCTGCCAATTTCCAAACACCGATCTTGTTTCAAATTGCCAAAGATCTCCGGCAAATGCAAATCAACATTAGTGTCGCTGAAGCCGATATCGGCCAATTACACCTCGGCCAACTCATTAACTTTACCGTTGATGCGTTTCAGCAACGTAAATTTACCGGCACAGTGAAGCAAGTCCGACTCAATCCGACGATTCAGGAGAATGTTGTTACTTATAACGTAGTTGCCATGGTTGATAATGATGACGGAACCTTATTGCCGGGTATGACTGCCAATATCAATTTTGTTGTCAATCAAAAAAATGATGTTTTGCGCGTACCCAATGCAGCCTTGCGGTATCAGCCAAAGGATATTGAATCGAGTGAAGGCAGCAAAATATCAAAATTAGCCAATCAATCTGTAGTGTACCTTCTAGCAGAAAATCAACCCATCCCAGTCAGTGTAATCGCTGGTATAACGGATGGTAATTTCACTGAAATCGTCAATGGTGAGATAAAAGCAGGCGATAAAGTAATTATCAGTGAAGTTGTCGACAAAAAGGAATCGGAAAGTAAGTTCAAATTAAGAGTATTCTAATGCTACCGATTCAGACAAATCATGTCGGGCATTCGCTGATTAGAATTGAAAATCTTTGTAAAAGCTACAATTTGCAAGATGCCAGTGGAAAGACCATCACGAATCAAGTTCTGTTTAATATCGACCTGATCATCAATCAAGGTGAATTTGTTGCCATTATGGGACATTCCGGGTCGGGTAAATCGACACTGATGAATATACTCGGTTGCCTTGACACCCCGACAAGCGGATCTTATTGGCTTTCCGAAGAAAATGTCGCCACACTCACCAACGATGAACTGGCACGCATTCGTAACCAGAAAATCGGTTTCGTATTTCAGGGATTTAACTTGCTAAAGCGCGTGACAGCACTGGATAATGTGGCAACACCATTACTGTACGCTGGTATCGGCCGTTCTCAAAGCCGCAAACAAGCATTAGAACTTCTCCGTCGCACCGGCTTAGAGAATTTTGCCATGCATCAACCCAATCAGCTCTCAGGAGGACAACAACAACGTGTCGCAATTAGTCGCGCACTGATCAACCAACCGCCACTGATTTTAGCTGATGAACCCACGGGAAATCTTGATACGCAAACCAGTCGTGAAATTATGTTACTGTTTCAGCAACTTAATCGTGATCAAGGCATTACCATCGTTCTGGTCACGCATGAAGATGATATTGCAGCTTATGCAAAGCGCTTAATTCGCCTAAAGGATGGGCATATCATTTATGATAAGAACAACGATAACGAGACAATTTTAGACAAGCTCTCATGACCTTTCTCGGTCTAATCACAGTCTCCAATTTAACCCGACCCATGATTAATCTCTACCGACACGATGAATCTGTTTGCAATTATCGGTGAAGCACTGCGCGCCTTGCGTCAAAATCGCTTGCGTACCGGATTGACTATGCTGGGCATGATCATAGGCGTAGCGGCCGTTATTTTAATGTTATCTATTGGTCAAGGCGCGCAAACTAAAATTAATCAAACCATCGCTGAAATGGGCAGTAATCTTTTTATCGTTGTCCCAGGCGCCACGTCTTCCGGAGGATTTAGCTTTGGTAGCGGTAGCATCAGAACTTTAACAATCCATGATGCGCAAGCGATTGCGGAATTACCCGCAATCAGTGCAACGGCACCTGTCATTTCGGGTACAGCGCAGCTCAATTACGCCGCTAAAAATTGGAGTACCATCATCACCGGCACTACACCGGATTATTTCTCGGTAGGTAATTGGAAAATAGAATCGGGTACATTTTTTACTGAATCCGATCTTCGTTCGGCTAACCGTGTAGTTGTATTAGGATCAGTCACAGCGCAGAACTTGTTCAGCGGTGAAGATCCCGTTGGAAAAACCATACGCATAACCAACCGCCCTTTCCTCGTAGTGGGTGTGTTAATGGCCAAAGGACAGAGCCTTACGGGACGGGATCAGGATGATAATATTTTTATACCGATCACAACCAGCGAAAGACAGATTACCGGCAATCAGTTTCCCGGCTCTATCCGTCTTATGTTAGTACAGTGCAAATCCGCGGATGAAATGGATATCGCCGAAATGGAAATTACTCAACTATTACGCCAACGCCATCGTATCGCAAAAGGTAAAGAAAATGATTTTACCGTCCGCAATTTAACTGCACTTGCTGATGTTGCAACAGGCGCTGCAAAAGTGATGTCGATGGTATTGGGCGCCATTGCATCGGTATCTTTATTGGTTGGCGGGATTGGCATTATGAATATTATGCTAGTATCTGTGACTGAACGTACCCGGGAAATTGGTATTCGTATGGCAATCGGTGCCAATCAGCGCGCAATTCTTACTCAATTTCTGCTTGAGGCTATGATGATCTGTTTTATGGGTGGATTAATTGGTTTGTTATTGGGTATTGGCGGCGCTTGGGTAGTCAGTCAAGTTGCTGATATGCTCATTGTCATCACATTAGGGATGATTGGTTTGGCTTTTCTATTTGCTTCGGCGGTTGGTATATTTTTTGGTTTTTATCCTGCCAAGAAAGCTGCTTCACTGAAACCAGTCGATGCACTTCGATATGAATAACTTATCTAAGTTTTGTTAATTGGCTTGCATTCAGCGCAAAAAGAGGAATAACTCATGACAATCAAAGAGCGCCCTACTTCTGATTTTCTAGCAATTATCGTAGTAGAAAATACAAAAGAAGCGATGACTGTCGGTGAAATTAAGAATGCCTTGCATGAGCGCGGTTTTGGCATTCTAATGGCCATCGCTGCCCTGCCAATATGCCTTCCAGTACCCGTCCCCCCCGGTTACACAACATTCTTCTCTATTCCGTTATTCATTTTCTCCGTACAAATGACTCTTGGTATGCAAGCCCCCTGGTTACCGCTCTGGATTGAAAAGCTATCAATCAGCCGTTCAAATCTTGAGAAAATAGTTACAAAAGCAAATCCTTGGCTCAAAAAAATTGAAAACCGTATGCAGCCGCGCATGACTTATATCAGTGTGCATACATGGGAAAGAATTATCGGTATTTTTTCCTTTGTTTTTGCGCTATCGATAGCACTTCCGTTACCCTTGACTAATTTTGCACCAGGTTGGGGAATACTGGTGATGTCTCTGGGACTTCTGAACAGAGATGGTGTAACCATATTAATCGGCATGATCATTGGCACGATTGGAATCGGCCTTACTATGATTATCTTGGTAATGCTATGGATGGGAATGACAATGCCATCATTCTATTGATTTATTGCTTCAGAGAGCATTATTCATAATGCCGCATATGCAATTTTTCGAGTTTTAAAATGAATATTTCCCGCTCAGCTTTTCCCATATTACAAAGATTCTCGAATATGTCATACCGAGTCAAAATAACTTTATTCAGCTTGAATTTTGAGTGACCTATCAATTCAGTCTCTCGAGTTGGGTCAGTATGCACCTTATAATGGAAAAAATCGGATTTGGCTGAACAATCTTTCTAATCAGGTATTCTTTTAATGCGGGAGAACCCTTTACGCATACCGGATTACAAGCAAACTATACAATAAATGGTCTGTTCTTGGCAGTGCTGTTACCGGCAGCGCCACGGGTGGTTGGGATAAACAACTCAGCAATTGGAGCGGAGTTTCCGGTCTCATCTGGACAAGTGATAACCAAGCAACTTCACTGAATGTCACTGGCACTTATGGTAAAACCTCAACACAAAGCAGCAGATCATGGGAAATGTATAATATTGTTTTACAGTACAAATTAACCCTAAAACACTATTCGTTTTGCATCATGTCCACGGTTTTGCTGATGGCGTTTATTGAATAACTTAAAGTACAGCAATGTAGTAAAGGATGCAGAATGGTTTGGTTTCATCACGCACTTATACTACGATCTTACGGACAATCTGTCAGTGGGCGCTCGAAGGGAGTGGTTTCGTGACAGAGATGGTTTCCGCAATCCATCACCTTTTCGAATTGCAGCGGCCACTAATCTTGTTAATGGCGTACCAGTAAGTTATGCAGGTAATATCAGTAGTGTAACAAAGGAAATAGTGAGATTCAGATTTCACGGAAATTTTGCCAGTTGGATTAGATGGAAATAGTGTTCGAACATACATTCGCAAAGAGGGGAAGAAGTTGAGCGGCATGACCAAATGAAGCGAGCCATGAAATAGACTACCTTTGGTGGCTCAGGGGTTTTCTGGAACTTTTGAAGCCAAGCTGTCGCGGCTTTGTCCATGGCAAATTTGTTCAAACCCCAGAAACCACGAAACTCAGATTTTTAGATAACTCGGAATTATATGCTATTGATTATAAAATTTTATAGGAGCTTATTAGTGTTTTTGGGGTGCTAAGTGGAAATCAACGTAACATCAGTTTTCTTAAATACTAGAAATCAGAGTAGATCAGTCCAGTGGCTTGCCACTCGTATTTTATTTCCTGTGAACTTTACTTAATTATTATTCGCAAAATGTTTAAAGTTTTGTAAATTAAATCCGAAATCAAATTTACTAATTATAACTGTTCTAAAAAGGCTGTAAGTTTTGTCTGAAATTGTTCTTTGGAGAATAAGAGACTCTAAGTAACATATTCAGCAGGATTTCATTCTGATTGCTTGTGAAGCATGTGCAAGAACAGTGTGTTAATATTAAACTGTAGTGGGACCTGTTTAAAGGTAAAGATAAATGGCCAATAGAACAGAGCAAGTACTTTCGAGAATATCTCATAAAAGAATGGATGATGCCAAAGTTTTAATCGTTGTAGATAAATATGTCTCTGGCAAGACTCTGAGGAATATACTTGAAGAATGGGGATATGATGTCACTGGTGTTTGTACTTCAAGTCAAGAAGCTTTAGTAAGAGTAAAAAAAGACAAACCCGATCTTATTTTGACTGATATGACGTTGGATGATTGTGATGGCATCTATTTAGCACAGCAATTAAATTTACAAACTGATAATACAAATATTTGTATCTATTTTACGGCTTATGCTAGCGATTTGATTGTACAGCGCACTATGACGATTGCTACTGCGATGGGGTGCAATATTAATAAATATAGTAATGACAAAAATCACACTGATTTCGAGTCATGTTTTTGTCAATATTATGGTATTGATAAAACTAAGAATCTTATTAAGCAGCTTTCTGTACAGCCTATCAGAGTTTTATTGGTTGACGATCAACAAATAGTGCTTTGGGGGTTGGAAAAGCTTATTGATAGTGAGCTGTGTATGGAAGTTGTTGGAACTGCAACAAATATTCCTGATGCAAAACGGCTTGTTATGGAGAAACAACCAGATATTATTATACTAAACATTTATTTAGATGATATTGATTGTGTGAGTCATATCCCAGAATTTTCCAACAATGGGAATACGCGAGTTGTGATATTTACTGAGACACATGATAAAGAAGTAATTGATCGTGCAATACTCAGTGGCGCACGAGGTGTAGTGCACAGGAAAGAATCAATGCAAACGATACTTAGAGCTATTGAGAAAATTCATAATGGGGAGCTGTGGCTAGATCGCATAACAACCGGACGTGTTTTTCTTCAGAATTCACGCATACGGGAAAAAGTTTCTCCTGATACAAATACTGAGAAAATAACAATGCTTACTCGTAAAGAATGTATGATTCTTAGAGCATTTTCGGATGGAACTGGTGGTGAGCAAAATAAGCAGATAGCAGCTAAATTGTGTATGAGTGAACATACATTGCGCAATCATTTAACATCCATTTTTAGCAAATTAGGAATTAAAAATAGATTTAGTCTTTTTACGTACGCCAAACAACATTTCCAACAATTAGAATCTTCTGTGAATCAGTCGTATAGAAACCATTAAGTTGAAATCACGATTTACGGAGGGGTTAACACACGCTGTTATGTGTAATCCTGCCAGCGTTTGCGTGATCATCATAAAAGCGGAATTTTGTTTTAATTTTGCCAAACTGATGCGCCGATTCATGATGGAAGCACAATCCGGGCATATCGCAACCAGGTTTCCCAAGGTATCTGTTATCGCCCGATATCCAATCAGATCAGCATCAAGTTTCTTAGGTGCGCGGTATCGCATACAATAGATTTCGTCCGCTTTGCAAGATTGTTTGTTCTTGATTCTTTTGGTTTCCAGAAAGACTCGAAGATCACGTCCCATAATCAGGAAAGGCAGCTTCTGGTCGGCTTCCATCCGGGTTGAGTACAGGCACCAAATCTTCCGCACCGGAAAGAATAAAAACATCCGATTCATCGGCATCATTATAGCGTGGCAGCCCCTTGTCAGTCTTGCGCGTGATGGCGGGGTAGCGAGAGATTCCAGCCGAGGCCAAACAGGCCATTACCTACGCCGGAATCATAGGAAAGGGAAAGTTGCGGGCTAAAACCTGAGCGGCCGGGGGGTGTTGCGATGGGAATTGACATGGATCCGATGCCGGTGACCGGATTAGCAGCAAACTTTTCACCGATACTGCGAATGGCACCGCCGCCTTTGGGCAAGGAAATTGCCGGGGGCTTGGTCAGCTCGGGGCCCGTAATTTGCCCATCGGTCTTCTTGGAATTTTTATCCTGCCCCACAGGTGATTTATGATCCAGCACAATGCTCCCTCCTTTTTCCGAACAATCTGATACTTGACAGTAGCTGAGGAAACTAAAACGCTTTCTTACTAACAGCAAACTTCAAAAAGTCTTTCGACTTGTTCATTTCTTATGAGGCAAGTTGGATAAGTGGCTATTTTGCGCATTAACGCAGAACAGCTTATTGCCCTTCGTATATGGACGCCTCCCGGTTTGGCAAGCAATATTTCGTGTTTTGGTAAAAATAAAATCGGCTGCAGTCTTATATCCGGCCTTGTTGCAGATTGGATTTCTATCTGCGGGCCCTGATGGAATTCGCCA
>NZ_JAKFWH010000036.1 GCF_021731985.1 Nitrosomonas sp. | reverse complement strand
TCGCCAGCGTGTTATACATCACCTCGCCAAGCGTGCTGAAAAACTTGGCATGCAACTCGTTCCCGCTCCTCAATCAACTTAAAAAATCATTCAACTAATCATGTGGATATATTGTGTTTCTTGAGAGAGTCTGAAGGGCCAGCATATTTCCACCAAGGAATGAATCTGAAATTGAATTGCTGAATCGGTCATTATGCGAAGCATGGTGATCAATATGGAAGAAGCGAAGTTAAAGACCTTGTCGCAGATCAAGGCATTTCTGGGCGGGACATCGGAGGTTACATTTCGAGTTTCCAAGGGAGAGCGTAATCAGTTTATCGAGCGTGTGTTCAAGCGGTTTGGCTACGCCTCGCATGGCCGGGTAGAAAAAGGCGTATTGCTGCGATATATCGAGCGCATGACTGGGTTGTCACGGCAGCAAGTGACTCGATTGGTACGACAATACCGCAAGGATGGGAAGCTATCTAAACACCCACAGCGTGTTGCCCCAAAAAACGGACACTGTCCGGGCCTGCCACCAAGCAGCTCATGGAGCGTGCGTTTCAAGTATTTGGTGATGTGCGCTTTGAGCGTCTGCCCGACATATCGGTTTCTCACCTGTACAACCTGTGTGGGAACAAGCAGTACCAGAACAAACGACGGCATTGGACCAAGACAAACCCAACTGGGATTCCCATCGGCAAACGCCGCGCCCCGCAACCGAATGCTATATCCGTATCGACAGCGTGCATCAAGACGACCAGGATGGCGTCAAAAGCGTGTATCACATCAACGCGGTGGACTGTGTGACGCAGATGCAGTTCGTCGCCACTTGCGAGAAGATCAGTGAGGCTTATTTGCTACCGGTCATGCCGGCAGTTATTGGATGAGTTTCCGTTTGTCATTCTCGGATTCCATTCGGATAACGGCTCGGAGTATATCAACTACAAGGTCGCAAAACTGCTGGTTGAGTTCACCAAGTCACGGCCCCGGCATTCCAACGATAATGCACTGGCAGAATCCAAGAACGCATCAGTGGTGCGTAAGCATTTTGGCCATGCGCATATTCCGCAATACTGCGCCAGTTTGGTCAATGCCTTCTGTACTGAGTATCTTAACCCTTACGTCAACTTTCATCGCCCGTGCTTCTTCCCCGCAAACAATCACGGATGACAAGGGAAAAGAACGTAAGAAATACCAATCTAAGGACATAAAAACACCGTATGAAAAATTCAAATCAATACCCGATGCTAGTCAGTATCTCAAAGCCTGCATGACCTTCGAACAATTGGATGCGCAAGCAGCAAAAATAAGCGACAATGATGCCGCCTTGGTATTGAACAACGCAAGAAAAAAGCTGTTTAAAGATATCTCTGCATTAATCAAGAAACAGGCTTAAGAAATATAATTAGCAAGGCAAATCCCTATCAACCAGATCGAATCAGTAAAACAGTTCAGTTATTCAGAATGGAACGCGCCAGCTACTTCGGAACAATAAAAGTCAACACTCAAGTCATGCTGAAAAGCATTTGCATGAATCTGAAAAATCTGCCAACAAAATTTTTTGTGGTTGTGCAGAGGTCTTAGTAATAGTTTCTAAATGAAATTGGCGATTGAAGCAACACACGAATGCCCCAAGATAGCGTGAACCGTACTTTGCGAAACGAATGCAACCAACTAGGTTTGTTAAACTTCTAACCGAAAACTACTGCATTCACATGATTAATAATTATGTTGGATTGCATAAATAGGATAGGGAGAGCCAAATCGTACTACCCAAATTTTCCAGAAATATAATCCTCTGTAGCTTTCTGTTTGGGTTTCGTAAAGATTGTATCGGTATCCGAAAACTCGATCAATTCGCCCAGGTACATGTACGCCGTATAGTCGGAAACGCGCGCTGCTTGTTGCATATTGTGAGTAACAATAACAATGGTGTAATCCTCCTTGAGCGTAAAGATCAAGTCTTCTATCCGTGCGGTAGAAATTGGATCAAGTGCTGAAGTCGGCTCATCAAGCAACACGACTTCGGGTTTCACCGCAATCGTGCGTGCAATACACAGGCGTTGTTGCTGGCCGCCGGAAAGACTGATGCCGCTCTGGTTCAGTTTATCTTTGACTTCCTCCCATAAAGCGGCTTTTTGTAGTGCCCATTCCACTCGCTCTTCCAGCTCATTGCGATTTAAGCTTTCATACAGTTTTACGCCAAACGCCACATTATCGAAAATCGACATCGGAAATGGGGTAGGCTTCTGAAAAACCATACCGACTTTGGCGCGCAGCATATTAATATCCTGCTTCTTGTCGAGAATGTTCATGCCATCCATCATGATTTCACCGCGAGCTTCCTGGCTGGGATAGAGCTGATACATGCGGTTGAAAGTGCGCAGTAACGTGGATTTTCCGCATCCGGAAGGGCCAATGAATGCGGTAATTTTTCTCTCCAAGATGTTCATGTTAATAGATTTCAGTGCCTGACATCCATTGTAGTAAAAGTTTAAGTCGTTGATGGATACTTTGGGAGCAATCGATTGCGAAGGGATTATATTCATCTCAGTTTTTAATTTAGATTCGTGCGTCGTTGGTTGTTGGTAATCATGCGACCCAATGAATTTGCTGTAAAACAGTGTCTGTTGGTTTTTCATATTAATGATCCGTTTATAAACATTAACCAGAAGTTATTTACCGTGGCTCGTTTAATGGCGAGAGCGCCCTAATTTACCAAAGCTTGTTTACGTAAAAAGAATCGAGCGGCGATATTCAGCCCCAAAACGCTCAGTGTGATCAGCAGAGCCCCAGTCCATGCCAATTCCTGCCAGTTCTCGTAGGGACTCATGGCAAACTGAAATATAACGACGGGCAAATTAGCCATGGGTTGATTCATGTCCGCATTCCAGAACTGGTTGTTGAGCGCAGTGAAAAGCAACGGTGCGGTTTCTCCGCTGATGCGCGCAATGGCCAACAGTACACCGGTCATTATGCCAACTCTGGAAGCACGCCAAGTAACCAGCGTCACTATTTTCCATTGCGGCGCGCCCAAAGCGGCAGCTGCTTCGCGCAAACTGTCCGGAATCAGCCGCAGCATATCCTCGGTAGTTCGCACGACGACAGGAATGACAATCAACGACAGTGCCAGCGCCCCGGCCCAGCCGGAGAAATGCCCCATCTTCGCAACATAGACGGTATAAACAAAAAGACCAATAACGATTGACGGCGCAGACAGCAGGATGTCGTTAATGAAACGAGTAACGGGAGCAAGCCAGCCGCGCTGGCCATATTCAGCCAAATAGGTGCCCGCCATGATACCGACCGGCGTACCGATCAAGGTAGCAAGTGTTACCATCGCCAGACTGCCGACGATGGCATTGAGCAGACCACCTGTGCTACCCGGCGCTGGTGTCATCTGGGTAAATATGGCGATGCTGATTCCGCCCAGCCCTTTTTCAAATAAGGTAAACAATATCCAGAATAGCCAGAACAAACCGAAAACCATGGCCAGAATGGAGAAAGTGAGGTTAATGGCATTAACGATGCGTCGTCGCGTGTAAATTGGGATCATGATGCGCCTCTAGGTGGCTGTGCCTTCACGTTTCTTGAGTTGCACCAGCAAAATCTTGGAAAAGGCCAGCACGACAAAAGTAATAAAAAACAAAATCAGACCCAGCTCAATCAGCGCTGAGGTATACAGTTCGCCATCCGCCTCAGTGAATTCATTGGCCAGCGCTGAAGCGATACTGTTTCCCGGCATGAAAAGTGAGGCATGTAACTGGTGCGCGTTGCCGATCACAAAAGTAACTGCCATGGTTTCACCCAAGGCACGGCCAAGGCCGAGCATAATAGCGCCGACTACGCCGATCTTGGTATAGGGTAGGACCACGTACCAGATCACTTCCCAAGTAGTGGCACCAAAAGCATAAGCTGATTCCTTGAGCATGGGCGGCACAATCTCGAACACGTCGCGCATGACTGCGGCAATGAAAGGAATCACCATAATCGCCAGGATAATACCCGCAGTCAGCATGCCAATTCCCATAAAAGAGCCTTCGAATAAAAAGCTGATTCCTGGCACCTGCCCTAGTGTATCCTGCAACCAAGGCTGAATATATTGAGCAAAAAGCGGCGCAAATACAAATAAGCCCCACATGCCATAAATGATGCTGGGAATCCCTGCCAGCAACTCAATCGCCGTCCCGAGCGGGCGGCGTAACCACGGCGGTGATAATTCCGTAAGAAACAACGCAATGCCAAAACTAACTGGAATACCGATCGATAGCGCAATGATTGAAGTAATCAACGTACCCACGATGGGTACCAATGCGCCGAATTTCTCAGTAACCGGATTCCAGTCGGCGCTAAAAAGGAAATCGAACCCAAAGGCTTTGATGGCCGGCATACTACCAATTAGCAGTGAACCAATAAGTGCAGCCAGCAATGCAAAAACAACAAATGTAAAGAACCAAGTGACTTTATGAAATATCCAGTCAAATAGAAGCTGTCTTTTTAGCTTTGCGGCAAAGTGTATTTTTGACATCGTTTTGTTTCACCTAGCTGAAAACGCACTGGAGCTTATTACTTGTAGTCAAACCTGACGGTGCACCAGGGAATGACACTGCGCGTTTCCCACGCTGTGGTTCCTGGCTCCTTTCTATGTCAGTGTTTAACTGAGAGGATGGCTTTGCCATCTTTACCTTTGATATTGGCTTCCCAGGAATCCTCGATCAGCTTGATCACACTATCTGGCAGCGGAATGTAGTCCAACTCCAGCGCCATTTCATCACCGTTGGCATATACCCATTCAAAAAATTTCAGCACCGCTAAAGCCTGAGCAGGATTTTCTTGAGATTTATGCATAAGAATGAAGGTAGCACCGGTAATCGGCCAACTGTTTTGGCCAGGTTTGTTGGTAAGAATTTCGTAAAAGCCGGGGGCCTTATCCCACTGCGTGTTGGCAGCCGCAGCTTTGAAACCATCCTCAGTAGGTATCACGTATATACCATCGTGGTTCTGCAACTGGACATAATTCATTTTGCTTTGCTTCACGTAGGCTGCTTCGACGTAACCAATCGAATTTTTGATCTGTTTTACGAAATTGGCCACGCCTTCGTTACCTTTACCGCCGGTACCAACAGGCCAGGCTACGGAAGCATCCGCACCAACCCTTTCTTTCCATTCCGGGCTGACCTTGCTTAAGTAGTCGGTAAACAAGAAAGTCGTACCTGAGCCATCGGCACGATGCACAACGGTGATGTTACTGGCTGGCAAATCAATACCGGCATTAAGATCAGCAATCGAAGGATCATTCCAGCGCTTGATTTTACCCAGAAAAATATCCGCCAGAACTGTTCCGGTTAATCGGATCTGTCCTTGTTTGACGCCATCTACATTGATCACCGGAACCACACCGCCCAGTACCGTCGGGAATTGAGTCAGTCCGTTTACTTCCAGTTCTTCCAGCGTTAAGGGCTTGTCAGATGCCCCGAAATCAACGGTCTTGGCTTTGATTTGTTTGATGCCGCCGCCGGAACCAATGGATTGGTAATTCATACGAACGCCGGTTTGTTTCTTATAGGCATCAGCCCATTTGGCATAAATCGGATAAGGAAAGGTTGCGCCAGCGCCGGTAATATCGGCAGCATAAGTAACAGGAGTAACGATCAATGCTGCAGTAGTAACAAGCAGCGCAAAAACAAATTGCAGCTTCATCTAAAAATCTCCTATCGAAAGAAATGGAACTTGAATGAGATGAGATCTTAATCAGATGATGTTGCAGAATTATGACAAGCAGATTGCTTTGGAAGAATCCCCCCAACGGACTGCCAACAGTTAGCTGACTGGGAGGTGCGGTTTGAGATAATGAAACAAAGCAAACATAGAACCCAATTCAACACGCCCCCGATCTCCTGGATCGTTGTGACACTCCCGGCTACAGAAGTGCTTGGGTTAAGCGGTTTTTCTATACTAACTAGAGGGGAGCATAGAATGACTATCGAGCGGCCAGAGGCCTATAAGATTCCTTAGATAACATTCCGGAAGCGCTTCCTTTTGAAGATTGCTTCTGATTTTTGGGTTTGTCCCAGATAATTCTAAGCAAGAGGTACACCTGATAGAGATAAACTCCAATGATGATGCGTGAAATGCTATCCCAATCTATCGCTACACCATAAATTACCATGCCGCAGATAATACTTAATATGACAAAGCAAACACTCACTGCCACGATCATAAAGATATTGTCGCTCATGGCCCTATAACTCCTTAGAAATTTTTTTGCTCATTACACCTAGCGTATCAATATAAGCCATGGCTTTTGAAACGACATAAGCTAACAGTTCTAAGATCGACTTCTTCATGAACTTTCTCCATAAGAATTGAGAATTACGTAGAAAATCTTAAGAACGATCCGATGAAATAAACCGCACTCGCCACTGTCACTTTATAGTCCCAACATTAATCAGTGATGTCACCAAAATGAATTATTGATGAATGTTTTATGTCAATGATTCTGGGTTTATCCCGGAGAACTGTTATTACAGTCCTGATCTTAGAAGAATACTGAACAGAGAATGTAAACTAAGAAATTACCGGAAGCGTGGTTAAGAAAAAATCGCTGGGCTGCTAAAACCAAAACCCAGCGATTCTTTTAATTCAACAGAAGGAGATTAGTTGAATTGGTCAAAAGCGTTGCTACTTAATGCATCAGCAAAATACTTTTTTAGTTAAATGGAAAAGTCCATTCTTCGGTCCAGTCGTCACCTGAATCCTTGAACGCACCAGCGTAATCCACTACAGTAAAGAAAGGATCAGTAACAGCAGCACCACCCAGTATCAGAGGCGATCCGGTAGCTGGTAAATAGCCACTCAAGAGAGGATCTTCTGCCTTATTTTCGGATTGAGACGTGAACCAGTCAGCCACTTTAAATGTAGCACCTGTTCCATCTTTGTAGTTACTAGCACATTGAACAAAAGAATTTACTATGGTTAATCCACCCGTCAAACTACCCGGTGATCCGGCATTCACGAAGGTCGAAGCGCTATCAATCATTAAACAAGCTGGAGAACCAGTAACGACAGTGTTCCAGATATTTGCACCTGTTCCGCGACGCAATAAAATGCCTTGTGTTGCAGTCGAACCAGAGCGACCTATAATCGTTAAATTTGACAGAATAGGTTGAGAACGCGGAAGACTGTCATTGTTTTTCTCATTGTTGTCAGCTTCAATTCCACGATCACCAACACTTGAAGATTGTTTAATCAGAACAAACTGCGCGCGCCCTTTCCAGCCACTTGTCCAGTCCAGAGAATCGTCTTGATTGTTCGTCAACACCAGGTGCTTCATCTGAACCGTGCCGCCAAATACTTCTACGCCATCATCCAAACCTTCATGGACTTGCACATAGTCAATAATCGTTCCTGAACCAACACCATTAAGCGTGAAGCCATTGAGTTCTTCATCGGGACGAATGGCATTTCCAGCAAAGAGAATTTGCACATATTTAACCACTCCGCTGTTATCCGTTGGATTGTTACCGCCATAGAATTCAGAGGTAACGGCTTCGAATGGCACTTCACAAAGAGCCACACCCACACTACAACCATTCACCGGTGCATTGCCAGAAATGACTAAACCGCCCCATTCCCCTGCCGATGTTTGAAGCGGTCCGGACATAACAATCGGATTATCCGGCGTGCCTTCTGCCATGATTTTCGAACCGCGTCTGATCCACAAATAGTCAGCACCTGCCTCGCCAAATATTTTGGTTCCTGGATTGATGGTCAGTGTGGCACTTCTAGTTTTATCGCCGCCAATATAGACGCCACCCGATAATACCCAAGTGATGTTTTTGGTCAGTGTAATATCGGAGTTAATCTCACCGCTTAAAACACAGGATCCTGCTGATACACCCGGAGTTGCAAAACTGGGACAAACTTCAAATGCATTTTTGACGAGCTGTTCCACTTTAAAGCGCAATGGATTAGACCCAGGCACCAATTTCAATTTAGCGTAATAATCATCCGCTCCGACTCCGACTGAAGCAATATGAACTGCACTCGTATCAGAATCAAAAACATTACGTTGTCCTTTCGTTGCTGAAATTGGACTAGCATCAACCAACTGCAACTCATCTCCGCTGAGTTGTAATTTAGCGCTATAGAATGCAGATGATCCACCGCTCAGAACTTCAACGACCGGGAGATCAACAACCCCTGCTGACGGATCGAAGGTCGCTGTTGCTGCATATCCATTTAATGTGACGGTACTCAATAGAACTGCTGACGCAGCCATTAATTTTTCTTTTATACAATTTAATTTAAACATAATTCGCCCACCTCCAAGTTTTTTTAGGGTAGGGCAAATCTAACAGGCGAACATGACAAGCGTATTACATTCACATGTAAAACATCTGTCATGAAATAATTTGAAATAAAGAAATTTATATTCTGGAATCACGCTCAGGTTATTACAAATCAATTAAAACCTTGTCCAATGATCTGCAACAATTTGTCCGTTCTCGATGATGAAACGATAGTTGTACTGATCTATTTTATAGATCCGGGCCTCCTGTTTAATCTAGGACTGAACAAACCAGGAAGTTTATCTACACCAAGATGTATTGACGACCTCCAAGTATCGGCAGATACCGGAGCGTTCGCATATAACCGGGCAAATACAGGAATGAATAGGTTACCAATAGAAACAAAGAACTGCGTTGATACAATATCAATAAGCCAAACGGACACTCAGATTAAAAAATCGCCCGCGGCGGAACTGGCGCGCAATTTCATCGCCTTGCGTAATGCGGATATCATCATCGAGTAAATTTTGCATGGAAGCCTGCATCGACATTCCTTTATATAAATTCTGGCTCAGCACAAAATCCAATTGATGCACAGGTTGTTCATATTTGTCGGGTGCCCCCAACACCCCAGCTGCCATGATGCGTTTGCTGGAAATGTTGTATAACAGTGTCGCTTGTGTTTTCCAGGCCGGATTATCGTAACCGATCTGAAAATTGAGAATATGTGCGGAGTGTCCTTGTAATGCCCTGTCATTCGTCGTTTGCGCTGTGAGATTCTCGGCAGTCAAAAGAACGTTGGATGCTGACAAGGTGTAGTTACCCCCGATAAAGAAATTCTGCAGAAGGGGATTTACAAAATCCAACTTCTTTAATAATTCCATCTCAATTCCATAGACCTTTGCTTTATCGGTATTCTGATAGGTATTGAGTCCAGCAGTGCCTTGAACTGCAATCAGCTCGATCGGATTGGTTAAATCCTTCCAGAAAAGGCCGGCAAAGATATTCTCAGTTGGCGATAAATAATACTCCCAGCGTACATCCCAATTGGTAATGGCTGCTTGTTTCAAGTTGGGATTACCGACAGTTTCCTGGTTGGTATTCATATCGGTAAATGGCGCTGACGATAATTCTCTGAAATCCGGTCTTGACAACGTTTGACTGAAACCCGCACGGAGCTGCTGCTTATCCGTGAGGAAAAGCGTGGCCGTTACTGATGGCAACATATCAACTCTGTTGAGTCCGGCAGTAGTCGGTTTATTATTCAGAGATATCGTATCGACCTTCTGATTATTGTCTTCCCAGCGCAATCCGCCCGAAATATTGACCCTGTCATACAACATCCAATCCATTTTCCCATAATAAGAAAAAAGTTTCTGGGAAGCAGTATATTGATCGCTCGGGCGAGTCACGTCGCGAAGCTGGTACCCATTTGCACCAATATGATCGGGCCGCAGAATACTTTCCACGGATGGCTGCCCATAAACTGCCGGATTAGACGCATCCGGACCGAATCGGAAGTAACTAAAACGTTGAATATTCGAATCTCTAGTTTTGTTCTGGGTAATAAAACCACTACTCAAAGTAACCTTGTGATTCGTTAGCAGCTGAAACGGTATTTTCCCGTCAACCCGCCAACTCTGATCTTTGTCAATCAAGTCTGAAAACGTGGTCTGATTGCTATCCGCTCGCTGAGAAAAAAAATAGGCGCCGGTATCTATATTGGAATCATAACGATAATCTCGCGTTTTGGGCTCATCTCTGTTGGCGGTTGCATTGGTGTATAACCAGCTAATGGATAAATCTCTCATCCAATCAAAACGATGCTCCCCCCCTACCTGATTCATTAATAATTGATTAGAAAAAAACTTAAGTCTCGTCCGCCGGATAGGGCTCGTCTCTGCATCGGTAAAGCCTTGAGTAACCCTGGCTTCATCAAACGATTGACGCAAAAACATCGTTTTAGCAAATATCCGGTGCGTGTCTTTGTACTGAAGCTCTGTCGCCGCATAACCGGTTACCTGCACTTCCCGCAGCGATCTTTGCATATCGAAATCCTGGACCTTTCTTAAGCTGCCATCGCTCGTATCGGCAGCGGCAAATTCACGATTGACTTCATTTTGCTTCCTGAATTCCTGTTTCCAGCCTGCTGCTGCGATATATCCCAGCCTAAAGTCTCCAAATGAAAAACTATCTCCCATTGAACCCTGAATGCCGGAGTCAGGTCCGCGTTTTTTCTTATCGACATCCCATACTCCTGATAAATCCTCGCCCAGCTTTTCAAGCTGCGCAGGAGGAACTCCACTCGGATTTAAAGGAGACACTGGCTGTATTTTCTCGCCATTCTGGGTTGCGTCAGCAATGGAGCCGGGCAATGCACGCGCTCCATCGTCATAGCTTGTAAAATCAGCACCGCCTCCTTTATAAGTCAAGCCGTCCTGAAAAGTCGTATTATCATTCATGCCCGTTTGCAAATTTAAATTGAAGAAAAATGCATCGGGAATTCCACGTGTTCGCAGTTCCACCGTACCACCTGCAAACTCTGCAGGGCGATCCGGCGAATAGGTCTTTTGCACCATCACGCTTTCAAGAATATTGGTCGGAAAAAGATCCAGCGGCACAACACGTCTAGTCGGATCCGGACTGGGAACCGCGGCACCGTTCACCAGTGTCGTGGAAAAACGCTCGCCCAGCCCACGGATAAAAATGAATTGTCCCCCTACCAGCGTTAATCCGGACGCCCTTCTCAAAGCACTGGCAGCATCCCCATCGCCAGCCCGGCTAAATTGTTCAGCCCCTATCACCGTTGCTACTGCCGTTGACTTTCTTTGTTCTTCGATAATAGAAGCCACCGTTCCTGCGAGATGAGGCTCCAACACCACATATTCAGCCAACTCAACACCTGCGGGCGTCAATTTAAAACTTAAATCAGTATTCTGCCCATTCTCAATTTTCACATCATCCTGCGCTTGACTGCTATAAGCACTATGCAGCAACGACACGCTGTAATTGCCTGCGGGTACCGTCGCAGTGATTCGCCCCTGCTCATCGGTTCTTAACTTCTGCTTCGATCCACTCAGAAAAACCTGCACATCTTTGACTGGTTTTTGTGTTTCTGCAGAGATCACTTGCACATTGACTGTGCCTTCACCTTGATCTCGCGGTTTTTCAGCAGCGATATCTGGCCCGATAATGCCAGACAATGAACTTTCAATATTGAGCAATGGCTTCTTTTTATTCGGATAGAAAGTGATCAGGATTTGCGTGTTCTCTGCCGGACGCAGCGGCAAATCAAAATTAAACACCTGATCCTTCGTCTTGATCGTCATGTGATAAAACCCAGGAGGCAATCTCCCAGCCACACTGCCATTCGCATTGGTCTTGATGGAAGAATCTCCATCCGCTTTCCAACTAAACGTAGATGGAATAACCTCAAAGATCATTTTCGGATTCGATCTCTCGTATACTTCGCTGCTAATGGACAACTCAGCATCCTCAACAGGCAACCCATCCTGAAATAGGTGAATTGAAAATTCGGCTTTTTCCGTGTCTCCCCGGGCAGAAGGACTTACCAGACCTATCGAAATGAAAACGAGCAGAAAAAGCAAGGAGTGCATCAGGGTATTTCTACAGCTTATGCTTTGAGAAATAGAAGAAAGATATCGATAATCTAAAACTGTTCGCAAAACAAAAGACCGGGAAAATTTGTAAGATTGAGTGTTCATTTGGCGTACAAAGCCCTCTCTTCACCCGCAATCTGTTTGCTCGTGAAGATAAATAGAGTTAGTCAATTAGGGAAATAGGCTAGATAGGCACTAAGGCGGTATAAACAAAAATACAACAGATGATGATGTTTTCCGCTCGGAGTATTCAGCCGGCTGATTGGTTACAGACCGTGATATTAAATACCCACTGCACGATGCTTGGGCTGTAAGTAACGGTATTACGTACATTGCCATGGCTCGGTTTTACAAACTTCCATCAAGCGGCGAAGCTCGGTTCCCTTTCTAAATAGCTCAGCATTTTTTAAATGATCTAAGTGTTTGTTCGCTTCGGGAAAGCGTCCACTTGAAAATAAGGCATAGGCAAGCGCATAGCGCACATCTTGATCTTCCAATAACCCAGCGCGATATAAACTGGATTCCATATTGGCCGCACGCTCAAACTGCTTTAATGCAAGGAGGAGTGACAATCTTTGTTTAAATTTCACCTTCTGATCATTGATGCTCTCATTCAGCGTTAATGCCTTATGAAAACGACCCGCACGCCGATAAATCTCGGCCGCCTCAGCCTGTAGCGCTGGATTCAGTAAAGCGGCCTGCTCCAGAATAAATGCCGCCGAATTGAATTTTCCTTGATCCAGGTAGGTATGCGCGAGCAATTTTGCGATCATTTCATCATTTGGAAACTGCAATCGGGCAATTTCCAGAATACTCAATGCTTCTTGGTATTCTCTACTGAGTCTCAGGGCATTCCCTAGTGCAATATAATCGGCTGCAGCCGCTTTTGATCGTTTAAGGTATTCTCTACCGAGATTCGTGGCTTCCTGGTATAACCCCAGTTCAACAAAATAGAAAACTTTGCGCTTCAGAAAGCGAAAATCTCCTGGGAAAATTTTCTGCCCCTCATTTAAAGCATTAATGGCCGCATCGGTTTCTTTCAAGTGCCAATAGGACTCTGCTTTTAAACTGATTAAAGAAGCATCTTTATTGGCCTGGTCACCCGCTTTGACAATGGCCTGAATCGTTTGCTTATAATCTTTCAATCCAAAATAGACTTGCGCCAAATAGATAAAAATCGCTGGGTCTTTCTGTCCATTTTTAACAGCCTGCTGCAAACTATCCTTGGCTGCCTCTAGGTCATTTAGATTCATATAAGCAAGACCTTGCAGCGTATAGAATCTTACCAAGTCTGTTTTCTTATTTTCCAGATCAACACTTTGCAATGCCAATAAAGCGCGATCACTATGACCGTCTTTCAGCATGACCGCAGCCAGCTCAATAAAATCTGTAGGTTGTACTTTCTTCTCGGTTGCCCATGCAGCGCTACTGCAATATCCAAGGATAAAAACAACAATGAGGTATTGAATCGGCTTGGCTATCCGGATCTGATAATTCATTTTATTTCGCCGCAATTAAACATTAAGCGAGAACATCAGGAAAGATCAAAACGAATCTTTTGCTTTGCCCATACTTTGACCGTATCTCCCTTATATTTTGCCGGTTCGAAATGCCAAGCGCGGATACCTTGCACAGCAGCCGCATCAAAGATTCCAGACGGATTCGACTCTAACACTTGTACTTGATTGACTGAACCATCAATCTCGACAAGTACCGACAAGAGAACATAGCCTTTAACGCCATTCTTCTTGGCTGCGGGCGGATATCTAAAAACCCCTCTGGTGATGGGTTTCGGTGGAACATCCACCAAGTCTGCAGTCATCACGGCATTACCTGTTTTACCTAACAGGCCGTCATCCAAACCTCTCCCTTGCCCATCATCCAAACCCAACGATCCCAAATCAATGCCGGAAAGTGCGGTATCAAGACCTTTGAAAGGCGCAGGTGCCTGAGGTCGAGTAACTTTTTTTGGCTCTACTTTTTTAATTTCCTTTTTCGGCTCTTGTTTGATCTCTCTAGCCATACTGATTTCTGTCACTTCCTGTGCAGGCGCTCTCTCGATCTTTCCCATGTAATGATTCATCGTTATTATCAGACCGAAAACTAAAATCAGTCCCAGTAACATCGACACAGCCCCTGCCACGTGTTGATTAAAATGTTTTGTTTCCATATCGTTTACCCCGCTTCTTTCTTAGTTGCAACACCTACACTCTCTGCTCCCGACAAGCGCGCTTGATCGATTACCTCGATCAATTTCCCCGCAGGAACACCTTCATCAGTAACTACTAAAATTACTTTGCTGGAAGCAGTACTCAATAAATCTCGCAATTTACTTTGTATCAGCCACAAACGAACCGGTTCACCATCCAGATAAGTGTCGCCATGCCGATCAATAAACAAGCGAATGGCCTTGCTGGATGCGGCCGTCGAACTGCTTGCCTTGGGGCGTTCCAGCTCCAATTTCATATCTTTTACGAAGGTCGTGGTAACCATGAAGAAAATCAGCAAAATAAAAACGATGTCAATCAATGGCGCCATATCGATCATGGCTTCGGCCTCATTGGATTCTCTGCATCTCATAATTCGTTACTTCTCATTAAATTTTTTAACAGTGGTTTGATGACACAATATATCTTTGACCTGCTCAAGATCCTGCTCAATCTGGCGCTGCTTCCTAATGAGGATGCTATGCGCCAATAATCCGGGAATCGCAACCGTTAGCCCCATTTGCGTAGTAAACAAGGCTTGTGAAATCCCGCCGGCAATTCCACCCGATTGAGAGTGCAATGTCATGGTCGCCAGCGAATCAAATGTCTCGATCATTCCAATGACAGTTCCCAACAATCCAAGCAACGGAGAAATAAGAATGACAACATGAATAAGCACAGAGAATTTACCAATCTCTCTTTCATACTCATAAAAAGCCGCATCCAAGTGGCGCCGCAGATTTTTGACGCCTTTCTTTTTAAACTCCAGGCCTTGCTTGATCGCACGCGCTACAATATTTTTGGCTGGTTTTTCACTGTGCTCCTGATAGTATTTCAACATATCGCGCACCCCCATCCATTTGGGTTCTTTCATGACCCAGAATCGATAGCCCAATCCGTACCAAAGTAACAAAATACAAAGCACCAAGGGCGGCATGACTATCCCACCTGCAACAAACAATTCCTTGGTCAATATAATGAGTTCTGTCGGATCCATTTCGTACGCTATACAACACCAGCGAAATTTTCTTCAACAGCCGCCACATTCGACTCATCCAACTCAAGCCCGCCACCCAGAAAAACATTAATGATCCTAAGTGCCGAATGCTCCATGTCGCGCTTAATGTTTCTTGCCCAGGTAGACAATATAGATCCCAGCAGCAAAGTCGGGATTGCAACAATCAATCCCAATTCGGTTGTGACCAGTGCGATCGATATGCCTTCAGAGAGTAATTTTGGATCACCGGTACCAAACTCAGTAATCATGTCAAAAGTTTCAATCATCCCGGTCACCGTTCCCAATAAACCGAGGAGTGGGGCGATCGAGGCAATAACCAGAATGGCTGGCCCAAACCGGTCTAACGGGCCGGATTCTTGCAGGATAGCCTCGTATACAATGCCTTCCATGTGATCTCTGTCATCTTTCAAATGACGCAAGGTATAGTGCAGAACCCGTCCGATGGCGGATGAATCGTCTTCACAGCTTTTTTTAGCGACATCCAGTTCACCTGCTGCAAGTTGCTGCATGATCTGATCTGTCAGCTTACTTGTGTTTGCGCCATTCGAGCGCAGCAAATATGCCCGGATCAGAATAAGAAACAGTGCAACGCCGCCAAGTATTACGATGACCCAGCCAATAGGCCCTCCTGAGTCAATAATACTCAGGATTGTTTTTTCGCGCGTTTCGTCAATTGCGTTGGTGCGCGATTCAAATAAAAATAACTTTAATAGGTCAGGTTGCTCATTCTTACTCAGTAAGACCGCATTATCAGCACCGGAATCTTTCCATACCTTGAAATTACCGCCGCCTGCGGGGACCAAACCACCGCTCCCCTCATCACTGACACCGTAGGCAGCTATATTGCCTAAATGGATAACTGTCCCTTGTGTTTGCTTGCCACTCTCTAAAAAGAAATTCCCTGGTTTTGCCTGAATCGCTCCAAGCCCCTGAATTAAAGAAAGCGCTTGTCTAAAAAAATACCCGACTTTGACGAGGTCATTACCTTGCATTTCTTTCATGGATGAAGGCATTTCAATTCCATGATTCTTAAGCGTCGCTTCCGCCTGCAAGTAGGTTGTCTCCAGGGCATCACTGCGTTCAGTAACGGAAGATTCTTTACGCTCGACTTCTGTCAGCTGTGCATTCAGTTGATCAATTTTGGCTGAACGTTCGACTGAGTTCCGCTCAAGGCCATTAATCTTACTGCTCAGTGCCTGCTCTTCACGACTGGCACTGGATTGATAGTTTTTAAGCCGGTCGATCAATTCCCGCTTCTGTGCCTCTAGGAAAGCATACTCACGCTTGTAAGCAGTCTCTAAATTAACTGATTCCAGCTTAGGTGAATTCTGCTTTTTGGGTGAAGCCACATTGGGTTTTTCTTCGGGTGCTGATACGGATACATCTTCTGAAGAAACTGTGGATATATTATCTTTGGCATAGACTGTATCTGCCATCGCAAACAACAGTAACGATATTAATAATGCTTTATTCATTTTCTCAACGGATTAGGTAATTCAAAATAACCTTGGCGTATTTGTTTCTTCAACGAATCAAATAAATTCTTGATACGTTCAATATCGTTCGTGTCATCAACTGTTTCATATTTCCAGCCACCCTCAGACAATCGTTTAGCCATCCCAAATCTGTTATCTCTGGTTTGGAAGAAAAGAAAAACGGTGCCTAATTTTGCAATGTCAACCAGTACATTTTCTCCCTCTAGAAATATAATTTGTTGATAGATCCCATTTTCTTTACTTAAACGAATTTCATCCTCTATGAGGGACCATGCCTGATTAACTGCCTTATTAGGATCAATCAGCTGATTAACTACATTACTCTCCAGATCTCCCAGTGCCCTGATACGATCTTCCGGCTTAAATGGAAAACCTGTCTGAATATGCTGCCGGTAATCTGCTAGCATCGCTAATAACACGGGTTTCAGACTCTCTCCCGATTGTTCCGCTTTTTTGGCGTTAACAGTCATTTTTTCTATCGAGTGCTGCAGTTTCTCGATACTTAGCTTTTGCCTTCTTTCCTCCACACTCAAATCTGCCAATTGCGAAGTGAGCGCAGACATTCTGCTGCCGTGCTTATCCTTCTCGGTGTCCAGTTGTGTTTGCAATGTCTCGACTTCGCCCCGGATCTTCGCCAGCGCTTTTGCCAAATTCTCTAGGCTATTCCCCTTTGCCACAGAAGTAGCAAGCAGTAGCAGTACCATTCCGGTTAATGAAATTATTCTTTTAGAAAAATACTTATGCATAAAACCCGTTGAATTAAATAATTTGAGTGCATTAAACAACATCTAATCTGACAGAAATCTCCCGTCAGTAATGCCTGTGCATACTACAAGCTGAATATTTCACTTTCATGACATTTAGATGTCATTTGGGTTTAACAGGCCGTTGAAAAACGTATTCGAGGCCGCCTAGGCAAGGCAAAAACAGGCGAAAAAGCGCAATTTATGCTTAATAAATGAGCATTTTGAGCCTGTTTTTAACACCGCGGCGGCAACGCAGATAGTTTTTCAACAGCTTTAATCAAAACGCGTGAAGTACTCAGAAGGGGCTTGGGGCCTATTCACTGACTTGTTGTGTAAGCCATAAATATTCGAGACTTGCTGACGTGTGTACTGTGAATCGAAGAAAAAATGATTTGTTCCAGTTTCCTTCGCCATCTGGATTCTTGACGGAATGCTGCGGCGCAAACCGGGCATGTCATAGAACTTTTACACTGCACCGCTAAGATGAGAATCCTTACAACACGACGGCCGGAGTATGACGATGATGAATCAAACAATTGGGAATTCAAGCACAGAGATCAAATCACTCCGATAGATTCAGTCTCATTACGTCTTTTTTCAGAATCAAATTCACCGTTTTAGCTGATCAATCAAGGTAATTAATCGGCCATTCATTGCAAAATGCATTATATTCATCGTACTGTCATAAATATGTCATGCTTTGTTTATATTATCTCAACATCTTTTAGCTACATTTAATATAAATGGGGTAGTTCATGGCTGTAACAATACTAATCGTTGAAGATGAACTTGCGATCCAGGAATTAATCGCACTCAATTTGAAAAGAGCGGGGCATATGGTTTTATGCGCTGAGAGTGCGGAGCAAGCGAGAAAAATGGTCAACAATGTTCTGCCTGATCTCGTGTTATTGGATTGGATGCTCCCCGACATGAGTGGCATCGAATTTGCACACAAACTCCGGCGAGAAGACCGTACCAAAGCGATCCCGATTATCATGCTCACTGCCCGCTCTCAGGAAAGTGACAAAATTGCCGGACTGGAAGCTGGCGCAGATGACTACATTACCAAACCTTTCTCACCCCGCGAGTTACTTGCCCGGATCAAAGCTGTGCTTCGCCGGCGCTTACCCGAAATGTCGGATGAAATTATTGAAATAGGTGGATTGAAACTTGACCCAACGACACACAGAGTACATGTGTATACCAGTGATGAGCCAGAAAAACTATCAGAAATTTCACTGGGCCCCACCGAGTTCCGTTTATTGCATTATCTAATGGCCTATAAAGAGCGGGTACACACACGTTCACAACTGCTTGATCGCGTCTGGGGTGACCATGTCTTTATCGAGGACCGTACTGTCGATGTTCATATTCGCAGGCTGCGAAAAATTCTAGAAGCGGTCGGTAAAGAGAATTTGGTACAAACCGTACGGGGAACGGGTTACCGGTTTTCAGTGGAGTGTAACGAAGAAAATATAGAGTAACCGCGCTTACCTCGGACCTATCCGGCTGCACTGCTTTGTGTTTTCCAGATCCCATTTCTGGAAATTTTCAGGCAATAAAACCCGTCAGAGTGGGTTTTATGCACGGAAGAAACGATTTGAGTCGGAATTACTTTATTTTCTGAATATTATAATTCCGGCTGGTGCTAACAGAACCACCCCACGGTCCATCCATAGAATTGACAGTCCCGATTATATCTGCAGAAAATTGGTAACTCTTATTAGCATACTTCCATGACTCTCCGGGAGACATGGATTTGCCATGCCCCGCTGATGCACTGCGATAATCATTAGTATCGTGCCCGCTCAGATCGATCACAACGGGTGCGGTTACGTTGGACGCAATGCAATTTCCATCAGCAGGATCCAGCGTGCCTTTTAAACCTAAGATCCAATCTTCATTCACCTGCTTAATGGACACCTCATCCCCGCCAGCAGGAAAGTTGCAGGAAATAAACCACGAATCGCCGGTTGCTTCGTTATAGTAGCCGGCGTATAGACTGGTCGACACGGCCCCTGAAAAATCATCGTACACATTCCCGCTCACATTCAGAGAAACATTTCCGTCATAAAAACTTGCCCAAAGGCTGTCGTTATATGACTTGTATTTAATAACTTGTTGTACTCGATCACCCATTGGAGCACTGTGCACCAAAGGGGCTGCCATCAAAGTACAACCCAGTAAACCAGTTACCAAGACTCGAATCTTCATAGTGTTATTCCTTTAAAATTTTTATTTCATCTGTTGGCTGGATGCGCTCGCCGGTCAACTGCAAGCCAAACCCAGATTCGTATTGACAGCAAAAGGAAATTTCCACTTAAGTCCTTCATAAGGCAATCATGCAGGCAACCTAAATGGGCAAAATCTCCAGCGGGGAATATACCAAGGTAGTCTTGAAAATACGGGTTGTAAAAGAAGGCTCTTTTACCCGTAATTTATCAAAAGCGGAGAATTTATCGCGAAATCGGTGATGCACCTACTGTCACTCATGATCGCAGGAGGTGTAATCCGGAATTTTTATGTCATAGGCTAGTAAGAGCTGATGAGATCAACTCTTACTAGCGCAACCGGTAGAATATGTTTATTTTTTCAACGATTTGAAGCAACAGAAATTTACAAAAGCGGAATTTAGAAAGCCAGCCACGCATTAAAGTAAAGCGTATCGTTATTAACAGCATTGCGGCCGAGGCCATCATAATTATGGACGCTACCATTAAATTTGAAATTGTGAATGTATTGCACAGCAAGACGCAGATTTACGAATGTACTCATGACTGAAGTATTAGTTTTACCAAACGGCGTATAACTGGCTTCCGCAGTAAAAGCTTCGCTATTGGGATTACCCGTGCGGCTGCCACTGATGGGATCGCCAAAACTATAGATAACCGTATCGGCCGTTCCGGTAGTTTGACCGTAAAACAAATTCAGACCATATGTCTGCAAATACGTGTACCCAGCTCACATTGTACACATTGAGGGTCGTTATCACTTTATCTAAGGAGAAAAGAGTAACTACTGATTGATGGCTGTGATGATTGTTACTCAATCAGATAATCTTCCATTCAGCAATTCCAATACGCCGCCAGTTTTTGTATGTCGAATACGCGTAATCCCGCCATTGCTGATTTTGATTCGATACAGACCGGACGGAGAGGCATGCACTGTTTTTGCAATAATGGCACGCATCACATCGGCAAGCGCAACAATCAGAAAATGGTTTCCACGATCGCATTCGATAGCTTCTTCATAAGCTAAGCTGACGCGCTGGATAAAATTGTCGAGCGGCTCTGCGGCATGCGGCCGATGGTTAGCTGGGTCTTTCAGAAAAGCCTGACATTCATCGGTCCGGTCAATTTTGACTTCATCATGGCTCAACCCTTCCCATGCGCCAAACCCGACTTCCTTAAAACGCGGCTCAACAGCGACATTGATTCCATGACGTTCCCCCAATTCGTTTGCGAACATCTGGCAGCGTTGTAGCGGGGAGGTGATGATTTGATGCCATGCGGCATATTCGCCATAACGGCGTCCACTGACAGGCTAGCACTTCGCATGGGTTAGATCATGTGTACCAGCTGTATTGTTCAACAAATTCTAACGAAATAAAAAAGTTAATAGATGAATATTTTGGTGAGATTGTGATTGATTGCCCAGTGCATGAAGCACATTGCCGGTATTTATCCGCAGGCCAGCGTTATTCGAGTGGTTTTGGTAACCTTAACACCCACAAAATCGAATCCCTCTATGCGGTCTTTCCAGTCGAACAAGCGCACGATTTAGCGCGAAGACTGGAATTCCATTTTGTCCAACATGCGCCTGACACAACGCATTCCAGACAAAGATCATCTACGCCGTGAAGTAGAGGCAAATATCAATGCCCGCAATGCCAAGGCGGCTCTCGTCAATTGGCACTTCACCTCTCAGGATGCGCGCCGCAAACTGGCACGCTTGTATCCTCGTTCTTCAACGTGACTGACTACTAGCGCGCATGCCCCCATTTTGAATCCGCAGAAAAGCGGTCGTTTTATCGCGCTTATAGCGTTCTTCCTGACTCAATCAATACGATACACTGCTAATTTCCTATTTACCGACCGCGGGAGAACACTCCATGAACACGGCATTACACGAAATTGACGAACGCACTAACCTGACATCCAACAACAAGTTTGAATTATTACTGTTCCGTTTAGGCGAAGCGCCCGGTACCGATCACCGCGAATTATATGGCATTAACGTTTTCAAAATACGTGAGATTCTGGTCATGCCGACCATCACCGCAGTAGCCAATGCACCCGCCAATGTGATGGGGGTCGCCAATATTCGCGGCCAAATCATTACGGTTATTAACTTGCCAAAGGTTGTGGGTTGTACGCCGAAAAAGGGAACTCCAATTCTATTGGTCACTGAATACGCGCGTTCGACCCAAGCTTTCGCAGTTGAGGAAGTTAGTGAAATTGCACGTCTGGATTGGAATCAGGTAATTGCCGCAGAAAATAATGGCGGTAATCTGATCACCAGCATTGCACGCCTAGACGGTAATACAGAAGACTCACGACTGGCGCAGGTGCTTGATGTTGAGCAAATACTGCGCGATGTATTGCCCAACTCGACTGACGACTTGACACCGGAGAATGTTGGCCCTCAGATCAAACTTCCCGCTGGAACAGTCATCCTGGCTGCCGATGATTCGCCGCTCGCACGCAGCTTGATCGAAAACGGGCTCAAAGCGCTCGATGTTCCTTTTGTGATGACGAAGACTGGGCTTGAAGCCTGGACCCGTATTCAGTCTATGTCGGATGCGGCCATATCCGAAGGTAAAACAATACAGGATAAGGTAGCTCTGGTATTGACCGACCTGGAAATGCCGGAAATGGATGGATTCACACTCACCCGCAACATCAAGAATGACCAGCGATTCAAATCAATTCCTGTGGTGATTCATTCCTCGCTGACGGGTGAAGCTAACGAGAATCACGTTAAGTCGGTGGGCGCTGATGCCTACGTCGCCAAATTTGCAGCTGAGGAGTTGGCCGGGGCTATCCGCAGAGTGCTGGGATAGTTGACTGAAGAGATTAGGCAAAGGGCTGTCTTTGCCTTAATTCTTGAATGATCTGTCACGAACCAGAACGCAACAGTTCGCACTAATTTGTACCTTGGTACGTTTCAGCCCAACATTTGTTTGATCAGGATAGTGAAAATGCTGCATTTTCACCGCACCACCGCTGATAAATGATGTGCACAAACCGAGAAATCGGCAATGTGAAACCCATTTCCTGACCCAGCCAGCATGAAAGCGCCAACAACGTGCCAAACAGGAGTAAGATCAAAGCGATAGAGCGCTCATTACATTCATTCGCACACAGACTCGTGTACTACACCGATACCTGGCAATTTTTTACACAGCAACAACACACCCAAGCAGCTGAGAAACGCGAATACCCAGAATGGCATAAAAACCGTCCGCGCTATTATTTATGGGCTATCGATAGTGACACCGTATTAGTCAATAATCGCTTGAAAAAATACCATCCCCTTTTCAAGGATCTGCTTCTGCATCCTTATGAGCGGCAGGCGCATATTACGCTTGCCATCAGCGGTTTTTTAAGCGAACACATCATTCATAATGACGACATCACACAAGCTGCCCTCACAAAACAGCAGGCAGCGCTTCATGCCCTGAAATTGGCGCCCTTTATCGTGTCAATCGGTGGCATCAACAGCTTTTCGTCAGCGCCATTTCTTGAAGTAATGGATCCTTCCGGATCGCTAGAAGTCATCCGGCATACTTTGATTGACGACAGACAGGATTTCAGAAATACGCACTATATTCCCCATGTTACCCTTGGTATTTATAACGCCAATCATGCCGTTGCATCAATAGCAACCATGATTAAAGATCTGAAAGAAGAACCTATCGAACTTGCGGTGAATCACATCGGACTTTTTTCTTATGACGCAAAGGATATGGGTTCACGTTTAAGGAAAGAATGCATCATCGCGCTTTATTAATCCTTATTCTTTGATTGCCCGTCTGGCGGCTCCACACTCATTTCAGGTTCTGTCACCGGTGTGGCTAAGAATGTGACCGGTAGTTCACTAAAAGTCGATACCGTTGTAAATACTTCCCTATAGCCCGGTGTTGCGAGAGAATCGGAAAAAAAGGTGTTGACATAGTTACCTGATGCGGTAGAAAAACCGAATCCATGCACGGTAATCTGACCTTGCGTATCAATGCGGATCAAATTATCCAGCGTATGGGGCTCGTTGCCTGGAATCGCGCTACCGGTCGGATGCAACTTTTTAATGGGGTCACCATTGCGGTGACCGGCGATGCTGGAGATTTGATAAAAACCCAGAGAATCCACGTTTTCGGACGTCGTAAATGTCCCGCTGGCAACAATGCTGCCTCCCCTATAGGTCCAGTTCCATATCTTCTCGGCTCCGGCATTTTGCGCGAATAGCGTACCGGCAACAAACAGTGCGACATAAACACTTTTGGATAGAAATAAGCGTAACAACTCTTGCATTGGATATTTCCTAAGTTTCAGTTTTTATATCAACAACCCAGTTAGAAAACACATACAGCGCAATCACGAGCGGAACTTAAGTTTAATCAATCTTTGATCACTGCACGATAGATTCTTTCCATCACCGCATTATTGTAATCCTGAACCACGATCTGCGCGGCAAACAAGGCCTTTAGCTCAACCAGGCTGATCGCGATCAGCAACCCGATTCCAATCGCCACTTGCCCGGCAAACAAAAAAACCATTCCAGCCACAAAAATGAATAAATTAATCGAACCGCGAACCCATTGACCCAAATAAAAATGATGAAGCCCGGCGACAAACAGAGCGTTTAACGCCGCATAGGTATCCGGATCTTTCAGATCTTTTTCTGCTTGCTGGAAAAATAATAATCTTTTTTCATCCGGTAATTCGCGCACCAGTTTCCGGATACGCTCTTCCGCTTCCTGAATTGCTTCTTTCGTTTTCATTATTT
>NZ_JAKFWH010000055.1 GCF_021731985.1 Nitrosomonas sp. | reverse complement strand
CTATCAGTAGCACTCCCAACATTACCGTAACTATCCTCAGCCATAGCTTGGCAACCATCTCTCTCTCCTTTGTTTTTCCAAAATTTTTTTACTTCTCTCGTCAAGCTTCTTCTTGTCCTATGACGCAAGCTTCTCCTTCGCTCCACTTACGGTTCATAACGATCTGCCTGACTAGACTACTTAGCCAGATCTTTACTGTCAAGATAATTCGATCAGCTTCTCTACAGCAAAGAATAGATTAAGATTTATCTGCTAACTGTTTCGATTTCCTGCGGTGTAAAAAATAAAATCCGCCACCAACAGATACCAGCAGTAATACGATAAATTCCATCAGACCAAAACCACCGCCATGACTACCATGACCGCCACTACCACCGACACCAAAAGGAATACGGCCAGCAACAACTACATTACCCGCATCATCCTTTCTTTCTAGCAAAATCTCATAATGCCCTTTTTCAAGTACTGCAGAAACCACTATGATTCCAGAAGCATGTTTCATATATGGAATATAATTAATACCATGCTCAGCAGCGCTGGGATCTGCGTGCCCAGGCCCTTCATGTTCCATAACATGATCGGAGTGCTCATCCATATTATGACCGCTGTGATCTTCTTTATTGCTTGCTGCTTCTTTACTGGCTGCCGTACTTCCATGGCTATCACTATGCCCACCGCTGTGACCACTATGTCCAGCTTTTACCAAACGAACAGCCAAGGGTATTTCACGTGAATCCCAGTCAGACAATTCTACAGTTAGCTGTACTCTACCAGGCGTTGGTATGTTTGAACAATAAGAGTGCATCGGCGGCAGATCATTCTCAGGAACTTCGTAAGCACTGAATGCGATTGGAAATTCCGCATTGGTTATCGTACACCCTCCTGCGTCATGATGGCCTTCATGAGCGAGCATTAACTGTGCATATACCGGTAGCGCTAAAAAAGATGCCAAAACAGCGCCGCTTAATTTTGCTACCCAACCACTTCTAGAAACTACCTTCATGTTCTCTCCAATTTGTTATCTTTAAGCTAATTTATCCATTTATGTATGCTCAGAAATCTCGCCCGAACAACTTAGCTCGGGATTGTATAACAAAAAATTCAGAATTTTAATCGAAATGAACATTTTTAATCGTTTAACTTTCAGATCTCCGTTAACTCCCTTGCTTATCAAACAATGACAAACAAGTTACCGTATACAACCTACAGACAAGGCCTCCCAATTTTACAGCACTAGCAATAATTGGAATTCGATATTGACCATAAATAGAATTTTGGCAATTGCGTTAATAAAGTTGATTTATTCACAGTAAGTTAATCGTTCATCAAGCAACTCAATCCAGTGTTTGACAGATGTTGCGGTGCCACCTTGCAAATGCATCAGGCAGCCAATATTAGCAGTAGCAATCTGATCAGGTTTACCAGACTCCAGGGCAACTACTTTGTTTTTCAGTAATTGCTGCGAAAGCTCTGGCTGCAAAATGGAATACGTACCAGCCGAGCCGCAGCAAAGGTGTCCATTGGGGACGATAGCCAAATCAAAACCGGCAGCAACCAGGATTTTTTCAACTACACCACGAATTTTCATACCGTGTTGCAGAGTACAGGGAGAGTGAAAAGATAATTTTGTTTTATCGGTATTGGCATTTCGTATATTCATCAAGCGTTCAATATTTTCGAGCTCGGTATGGAGTATTTCGCTAATATCTTTTGCAAGTGCTGATATTTTGGCTGCCTTCTCGGCATAAATTGGGTCATGCCGTAATAAATGTCCATATTCTTTCACGGTTACACCACACCCGCTGGCTGTTACCACAATCGCCTCAACCTTCTCCCGTTCAACCCATGACCACCAAGCATCAATATTGCTACGCATATAATCCAAACCTTCCTGCTGGGCATTCAGGTGAAAAGCTACAGCACCGCAACACCCCGCCTTCTCTGCCTTGATTAAAGATATACCGAGATTATCCAGTACACGTGCAGTCGCTGCATTGATGTTGGGCGCTAATACCGGTTGCACACAACCATCAAGGACCAGCATTTTGCGTACATGATTTGCGTCAGGCCATTTTTTAGCGGGTTTAGGCTTGACCGGGATTGTTTTTTTTAAACTTGTTGGCAGAAATGGGCGCACTGCCTGACCAGACTTAAGCAATACGTTGAGTATCAATGAGTTTGGCAAGATCTTGCGTAGCATATAACGCATAACATCCGACTTAACATCACGTTTTACCTGCTTTTCAAGCAGATCGCGGCTGATATCTACCAATTCTCCATATCGCACTCCTGATGGACAAGTCGTTTCACAGGCACGGCAAGTCAAACAACGATCCAGATGCAGTTGTGTTTTTTGCGTAACGGGTTGCCCTTCCAACATCTGCTTCATCAGATAAATACGGCCGCGCGGGCTATCTAATTCGTCACCCAAAATCTGATAAGTCGGACAAGTAGCCAAACAAAAACCACAATGCACACAACTACGTAGAATGGCATCCGCTTCTTGTCCTTGCGGAGAGTTTTTTATAAAATCAGCGAGCTTAGTTTGCATTTACATCTCAGGATAAAGTCGACCGGGATTCAAGATCCGCGACGGATCAAATTTTTCTTTTAGCGCATAATGAATATTCATCATACCGGGTTCCAGTGGATGAAACACGGAAATACCTGGCTCATTGCTGCGAAACAAGGTCGCATGACCACCCGCGTCTTTTGCTGTTTTGCGTAGGATTGCTGCATCTAAATTTTCATCATTCAGCATCCAGCGCAAACCACCATTCCATTCTATTAACTTCTCCCCAGGTAAGGACAGTGGCGGTGTTGTTGGATTGATCGATAAACGCCATAGGGAACTCGCAGATCGGAAAAAGTCATGCGTTTGTTCGCGCAGCGATTTCCAGAAAACATCACCTTCACTTAATTCTTCCCCGCCCAATTTTAACTTGGCTGCTCGTAACGCGGATTCAGCGCCAGATAACCTGAGAAACAGCTCGCCACTCCTAAAACAAGTCGCGGAAATTGGCAGCGGCTTACCGGCCCATTGATTCATTTTATCGATGGCGGTAGCTTCATCCATTTGCATATGCAGAGTAATTTCGGTCATAGGCTTAGGCAAAACTTTAAGTGAGACTTCAAGCAACATCCCCAGTGTACCCATAGCACCCACCATCAGTCGCGATACATCATAACCAGCAACATTCTTCATCACCTGTCCGCCGAAACTTAGATCGTCCCCTTTGCCATTGAGTAATCGCACACCCAGCACAAAATCGCGCACAGAACCGGCAGCAGCACGGCGCGGGCCTGACAAACCGGCAGCAATACAGCCACCCAATGTTGCCGACGCACCAAAATGAGGCGGCTCAAACGCCAGCATTTGTCCCTTTTGGTCCAGCGCAGCTTCCAAATCAGCCAGGCGCGTACCTGCACGCGCTGTGATGACCAACTCAGTCGGCTCATAAGCGATAATGCCGCTATAAGCTGTCGCATCCAATAGCGTGTTATTTTGCATCACTACCGCGTTGCCATAAAAGTCTTTCGTGCCGCCGCCACGTATCTGCAGCGGGATTTTCTGCTCAGCCGCTGCACGAATGGTTGCTTTGTATTGGTCAATAATGGCTTGCATAGGCTTTAAAAACGGGGCAATTCAGCAAATTTTTCTTCACCGCGATGCACATGCATCGCACCCAATTCGGCACAGCGATGAAGTGTGGGCACGGCTTTACCGGGATTCAATAATCCTGAAGGATCAAATGCCGCTTTCACCGCATGAAACATTTCCAGCTCGCCCGTTTTAAATTGGGTGCACATCTGATTGATTTTCTCCATCCCCACACCATGTTCTCCAGTGATCGTGCCACCGGCATGAATACACATTTCCAGTATTTTGCCGCCAAATTCTTCCGTTCTCTCCAGTTCGCCCGGTTGATTGGCATCATACAGAATCAACGGATGCAGATTGCCATCTCCGGCATGAAACACATTCATGCAGCGCAATCCATATTCCTGGGAAAGCTTTTCAATGCCATCTAACACATGCGCCAGATGCTTGCGCGGAATGGTGCCGTCCATGCAGTAATAATCCGGCGAAACCCTGCCCGCTGCCGGAAATGCCGCTTTACGCCCAGCCCAGAACCTAAGCCGCTCAGCTTCATTTTGTGAAGTACTGATTTTAGTCGCGCCACTTTGCTGCATGATGGCATAAATGCGCTTGATCTCATCGGCCACTTCCTCAGCGCTTCCATCCGATTCACACAACAAAATAGCCGCCGCATCCAAGTCATAACCCGCATGCAAAAATTCTTCCACCGCATGGATGGTAATTTTATCCATCATTTCCATGCCGGCAGGAATAATGCCCGCACCAATCACATTCGCCACCGCATTGCCTGCTTTATGCACGTCATCAAACGCCGCCATTACCAGTTGCGCCTTTTCGGGTAGCGGAATCAGCTTCACCGTAACTTCCGTAACAATACCCAGCATGCCTTCACTGCCTGTCATCAACGCAAGCAAATCATATCCCGCACTATCCAGGCTTTCGCCGCCGATTTCCAGGCATTCGCCCTCGATAGTCAGAACACGCAATTTGAGAATGTTATGCACTGTCAGGCCATATTTTAGGCAATGCACACCACCCGAGTTTTCCGCCACATTGCCGCCAATCGAACAGGCAATTTGTGACGAAGGATCCGGCGCATAATACAAACCATACGCCGCCACCGCCTCACTGATCGCCAGATTCCGGACACCCGGCTGAACTCGCGCCATGCGTGCGAGTGGGTCAATGGCGATGATTTGGTTCAACTTGGCAAGTGACAACAAAACGCCTTGTGCATGCGGCAACGCCCCTCCCGACAAACCTGTACCCGCGCCCCGCGCCACAACAGGCGTTTGGGTTGCATAGCAAAGCTTGAGAATTTTGACGATTTGTTCTTCCGTACGCGGCAAAACAACCACCAGCGGCAATTGCCGGTAAGCCGACAGACCATCGCACTCATACGGCCTCATATCTTCGGTTTCATACAACACCGCCTCGGGAGGCAAAAAAGACCGCAGATTGTTGACGAGTTCTTGAGGGGACATACAATTATTCCGGATGCTTTTGAATTTCGTGATTGGCTAATTTTTCCAGCATTTTTACAATGGCCGAATTATCCCATTTCGCGCCGCCATGTGCGAGACAGGCAGAAAATAATTCGCGAACGGTCGCGGTATTGGGCAAGCTCACTCCCAAAGCACAAGCGCTTGCCAAGGCAATATCCAAATCTTTTTGATGCAATTCGATGCGGAAACCCGGTTCAAAATTCCGCTGAATCATGCGCTCGCCATGCACTTCCAACACACGCGAAGCTGCAAAACCACCCAGCAAAGCTTGCCGTACCTTTTCCGGATCAGCGCCTGCCTTGGATGCAAACAGCAATGCCTCAGCCACGGCTTCTATGGTTGATGACACAATAATTTGATTGGCGACCTTGCAAATCTGACCGGCACCATTCTCACCCACATGCGTAACCGTCTTACCCATCAATTCGAGAACCGGTTTAATCCTTGCAAATACCGCTGCGCTTGCACCCACCATGATAGTCAACGTAGCATTTTGCGCCCCCACATCACCGCCCGAAACCGGCGCATCGGCGTACTCTTGCCCCAGCACATTCAGCCCTGTCGCAAACTTTCGTGTATCCAGTGGCGAGATCGAACTCATATCCACAATCATCTTGGCTTGATCAGAGTGGGGTTCTAAGCCCTCAACAATGCCATTCTCACCGAATAACACTTTCTCCACATCCGGCGTATCCGGCAACATGGTAATAATCATATCCGCATGCTGCGCCACCACCTTGGGCGAAGAAAATGCCCTGCCGCCCAGCGCAACCAAATCGGCAGGCACGCCACTGCGCGAATGCAAAAACAAACTGTGCCCGCCCTGGATCAAATGCCCAGCCATGGGTTTGCCCATAATGCCCAGACCGATAAAACCGATATTTGCCATAACCGTTTACTTTGAGAATGGATAGCCGAATGATATGTCGATAGCCGGAATAACGAAAGAAAAAACTACCGCTGGGATAATCGGACCCGCCACAGTGCCGCCAACGAGCTGCCTATCAATGAATGCATCAGCACTGAAATCGCTCCCACAACCGGTGCCAGCGGCAGCAACGGAAATGCCTGTTTGGCCAGCACGATCGCCAGACCGGAATTCTGCATACCGACTTCAATCGAAATAGTGCGGGCGCTCTGTGTCTGACAACCGAGGATCCGTGCGAGTTGATAGCCAATCAGAAAACCGCCGCCATGCAACAACGCAACCGCGAGAATCAGTTCGCCGCCATGCGTAAGAATGGTCTCAGCATTGGCTGCAAACACCACCGCGCAGATCACGCACACCCCCAGCACCGACAGCAGCGGCGCGACAGGCATCACGCGCTGCACGAGCTGCGGCACCCAGCGATTGAGCAAAACGCCCAATACGACTGGCAAAATTACGACTTGCAGGGTTTGCTTGAACAACATCCAGGTATCTACCGGAACCAAAGCACCCGCAAATAATTGCGTCAGCAGAGGCGTCAGAATCACCGCAGCCAATGTGGAGCAAACGGTCATCACTACTGACAACGCCACATCAGCTTTCGCGATATACGAAACCAAATTCGAAGCCGTGCCGCCGGGACAGCAACCCACCAGGATCAATCCAACCGCAAAATGCACCGGTAAGTCAAGTCCCGTCGCTATTCCCCAAGCCAGCACAGGCATGACGGTATATTGCGTCGCAAAACCCATTGCCACCACGCTCGGCATGCGGGCAATCCGGCGGAAATCATCGAAGGTTAGGGTCAATCCCATGCACAACATGACAAAAGCCAGAATCAGCACCACAACCGGTCCTTGATTCAGCGGCAGCAACCACTCCGGCGAGGATAAAGCCAAAGCGCCGGCCAGTATCATCCAGAGCGGAAACAACAGAGTCAGTCTTTGCAGCATAAAGGATGTCGGATCCGCTTAGATTTCTGGCAGGAAAGAACGTGCAAACAACAGGGTATGGTGCTGCCCGTACTGATTGACGATACGGTTGGCTTGCAAACCGGCCGCTGCGGCCATTTCCTGTAATGTTGAAAAATACTCCGGATAATCGTGATCATGCACGTGCGTGCAGGCTTCCTCCAACTGATCCGGCGGCACCTTGATCCAGGTGTCGCGCATGCATTTCAGATATCCATCCAAATAATCCTCGCGGCTCTGGTTTTCCTCACGTACCACATCCACCAGAACCAACCAGCCATTTTCCGCCAGGCAACGCCCAACGGCCTGGAAAAAACGCGCTTTATCCGCAGACGATAAATGATGCACCGCAAATCCGGTGAAAATCACATCCCAGGTTTTACCGGTCGCCTCAACAGCTTCCAGCAAATCGCCCTGCGTCAACGTAACCGCCGAGCCGGGCAAGTCAGCCAAATAGCCACGCGCTTCAATCAACGCCGCTTCGGACAAATCCACGCCTTCATACAGCGCCGGAGGAGATTGCCGCAGACAAGGCGCCAGATAGCGCGCATTGCCGCAACCCAGATCCAGCAAACGGTAACGTTCGGTATCCTCGCGCAAGCTCAGCAGCCGCCCTACCCCCGCATAGATTTCCTGATGAAACATGTAGTTGTGTTCCGTGATCAGATCGTACAACGACCAGGAACGCGTAAAGATGGCGGTGGATTCAGCGGATGTCATCAGTAATTAAATAAGAAAACTCAGTAGGCAGCACTTTACATGAAATTTAAGCGATGGTGGGTGGCAATAAGGAAACTCTGAATAACCCTCATATGTCATTCCGAACAAAGTGAGGAATCTTTGATAATTAATACGATAGATTTCTCGCTACGCTCGAAATGACAGTTATCCAGAGCTTCCTTAAGCGTAGCGCAATGCACCGGGCAGGTGCATGAAGCGGCTTCATGAGGGCTTATCCGTACCAAGGAGCTTCCACAATTCAACAAACAAAACGGGAGCCTAAGCCCCCGTTCTGGATTAATCTAAATCTGGATTACACGATTGATTCTTTTCTGCGGCGTGCCATAAAACCCAACAAGCCAAGCCCTGCAAGCAACATCGCATAAGTTTCCGGCTCGGGCACTGCCGAGACCACGAACTCGGACAAAGTAAAGTTGCCGTTGGCGGGTTGCCGGCCCGAACCGCCATGCGGCAGGGATGGATCGGGTATCGCTTCCAGCCGAAATCCGGTGACACCGCTTGCAGTGAGTAAGCTGCCTATGGTGTAAGTCGGAAACTGATTCGCTCCACCGGATACCATTATCGAAAAATCTGGCAACCCGGTAAAAGTTTCCCCTTCGGTTGATGACATAAGTGTAGGATTAATCGGTATCCAATTGGCTGTCACGTCACCGCCATTGGCGAGTCCATCGGCAAATAAATCACGATTATCCGTTGTGTAAGAAAGGCGAAAATGTCCCAAACTGTGCGCTGGAGCTGCTGCGGTATCATGGTGGTAGAGCAGAAAATTCACAGGCGTGTGATCGAATGTTTGATCGCTTTGCGTTTCCCAAACGATAGTTTGCGGACTGGCTTGGTTCGGAAAGATGGCCCATGAAGTTAATGGGCCAACTGTTATGCCATCAATCGTGTTGCTAGCAGTCCACTCTGACCCTTGGCTGTAAGTTGCGGTCGCATTTTGCAAAGGCACAATGGCTGCTTGCGACTGAGCGGCGAAACTCAGACCTAGAACTGACACTGTGAAGAACATGCTAATTCGATTTGATTTCATTTGCTTATTTTCCTTCAAACGATAGAAATAATGAAGCACTCAACGCTTACTGCGCGGATGCTTCTTTGTATATTTGAATTACAGGACAGTTTCTTTTCTGCGAGGTGCCATAAAACCCAACAAGCCTAAACCTGCCAGTAGCATTGCGTAAGTTTCTGGTTCGGGAACTGGAGATAGAAGCGTGTCGCCATATTCAACTACATATCCAAATTTGACTGTGAATAGTGGGCCAACACCCATATCATTCCAAAAACCTATACCCCAGTTCGTGAGTATGTAGTCTTCATCATTGTTATTATTTGGTTCGCCAGAAGCCCAATTGGTATAGGTCAATGACTGTCCGGTTTCTGGGCCAGCACGCCACGTCCAATTGCCTTCATCGCCGGCATCAGAACCACCTATGAAAGCCGTAGAGCCACTCGCAACATCGTTTGCGACAAACCAATTTTCGTAAGAACTCGTAATAGTTGCAAGATAGCCATGCATGCCGCTAAATGTAGAAGCTTGCGCAAGTGTCACTGCTTCCGTTGCAGTAACGAGGGTATCGAAGTATTCATACCAGTGGCCGGTGCTTCCCCATTGCACAGGTGCGGCCATAACACTGGTAGAGGATATTAACGCTATTGTTAAAAAACTTGCTCTAAGTTTCATTTTCATTTTTGATCACTCCATAAAATAATAGTTAATGTTGATTAGCGATCTTGGTAAGCTCGAAATTCTACTGATTTACTCACTTGTTCAAAAATGCTTTTGGATACGACACATTATTATTTTTTTTGGTATATTGATATTGTCTGGTTGATAAGTAAATAAGCAAAATGCTTATTTTTATCTAAACCATCAATTATTTTGTTCCTTTTAGATTTTGACACAGGCTTAAAATAAACCACCTCGCCGCATTCAGCGGGGTATTAGCTTCACTCTTCAGTTTGGTGGTTTTCAACCAGCTTTCGCCCCAAGGGAGGGGGAATTGAACTCTCAGAGATTTATACTCGGATTTACTGTCCTGGATTGCGATTAACACACTTCCAGTCCCTCAGCTAGTACTTTAAATGATGGTGCAAATATCTTGATTTGTTGTGATTAATTGTTGTGTCATCACGAAAAATCAAGTAAATTGACTGGCATCGATCACGTTAAATTTTAATGATCCTGTTGATTACTATGAATAAAAAACATTTATCGTTACTCCGCGGTGGTACTCTATGCGCCTTTTTCGTCAGCCTTTTCCTTCTGAGTGGCTGTCAATCGTTTCTGACCCAACCATCGGTTCAAGCCACTCCGGCGATTAAATCGTTGCCGATTCCGGTGGCCAGCCATGAGTTCAGCTTCGATCCCGCTCGCGACGATGTGGTCGGCACGCTTCAGGTAATCACCGTCAATAAAGACGACACGCTTTCCGATATCGCCCGGCGCTTCAACCTGGGTTACGAAGAGATCGTCAGCGCCAACCCGAATGTTGATCCCTGGCTGCCGAAAGTAGGCACTCCCATCGTGATTCCCACTCAGTTCGTTCTGCCGGATGCGCCGCGCCAAGGCATTGTGATCAATCTCGCTGCCATGCGCTTGTTTTATTTTCCCAAAGCCAAGGCCGGTGAACCGCAGAGAGTCATCACGCATCCGCTTGGCATCGGACGCGTGGAATGGAAAACACCGGAAGGTATCACTCAGGTTGTATCCAAAAAGGAAAATCCTGCTTGGATACCGACACCTTCCATCCGTAAAGAACACGCAGAAAACGGCGATCCATTGCCCGCCATCGTTCCGCCCGGACCGGATAACCCGATGGGCACGCATGTATTGAAACTCGCTTGGCCGAGCTATGCGATTCACGGCACCGACAAACCGCCGAGTGTCGGGCTGCGCGGCAGTCACGGCTGTCTGCGCATGTATCCGGAAGATATTGTGGGCATATACAATAACGTGCCGGTCGGCACAGCCGTTCGTGTAGTGAATCAACCTCGCCTGCTCGGATGGCGTGATCAGAAGCTGTATCTGCAAACCTATCCGATTCTGGAAGACGACAAGCGCAATCACGCCCAGTTACTTAAGAAAACGTTAAGCGCCGTGCGCGCAACCCCTAAGGCAAAACGCGAAGCGCGCGCCCAAGCCAAGATCAATCAAGCCCTGCTCGATGAAGTCATCCGCAATCCGCGTGCCATAGCTACGCCGGTCACGCAACCGGATATGACGTTACAAACTTATCTTGACCGCGCCATGCGCGTGCAAAACATCCTGCCTTTCAACGCGACTTGGGAAGGTGATAGGGATGAACAATTGACAACCGCGGAAGTACTCAAGTTAGCGAATAAGGAATCCGGCCAAGCTCGATAGGATATCCATTGATTTTTTAGTATCGGCACGCTTAGAAAATCAATCCAGTTTGACGCCATTATTATAAATTGTAAGCCATTCATTAAGATTTCAAATACTATTCGACTGAAATCTTATAGGACAAATGTACTAGAAATAGAGGAGTCATCTCTCATTGTAATGAAGAGTTTTTAAGTCTATCTTAAATAGAGCTTTGTATGATAACTGCACTTGCGCTCGATTTACAAAAGCAGAATTATCCTGAAAGTTATTACATCGCCACTTTGTGGCTTTATTAACAGCCTCGAGAGGATTATAAATTATGAAAAAAAATACCGCATTTATTTATAGTATCGCACTGCTTGCGCCTTTTGCATTTGCGACCAGTTCGGCACATGCAGCCACAACCACGATTAACTTTGATGCACTATCATTGTCCGGCGCATCGAGCTACACGGAATCAGGTGTTACCTTTACTGCGCCTAATTTCTCTTCACAAATCACCCCGAACGGCACTTTTGGTCTTCTTGAAGATAGTTCACCGAGTAATTTTCTGAGAGCGGACATCAGCGGTGGCACATCGTCGGTTTCAGTCGATCTTGGTGACTACAATGCCGATTCGGATTTATTGTTTCTAGATGTGTATGATTCTTCCAATGCTTTACTTGGTCACACTGAATTACTTATTGATGGTGCTTTCACAGGTATGGAGACTTTGAGTTTAAGCACCCCTGGAATTTCGTATGCGATTTTCGGTGCAACAGGTGGCATCAACGGTAGCTCTGTCTATGCTGACAATTTCACCATATCCGCCATTCCTGAACCCGAAACCTATGCCATGCTACTGGCTGGCCTTGGTTTGCTGGGTTTTACTGCGCAACGCAGAAAGCAAAACGTGTAATCTGATTATTTCTACCTCAAACAAAACCCCGTCTAAATGACGGGGTTTTGTTTCTCCCAAGATTTATCTGGTTAACAGCGCCAAGTGTCCAAACGTGCCTTCAGCTTAGAGTTGGGATAATCCTTCAACCACACGTTCAGTTGCTCAGGTGAAGGCTGGCCGCCACGCCGTGTCAGATGCGACCAAGCAAGCACAACAACCGGTGCGATGATAAAAGTGCCGGCAATAAGCAGCTTGCGTGTCTCGGCAACAAAAGCCTCGCGCTCAGCGATAGGCACCTGCTTAAGATCGTACCCCCAGCCCAGCCATGCAGTAATTCCCAGCATAAAGATGGCAATGCCGAACCAGAACAACGGCGCAAATAATCCCTTACCGGGCACATAATGCAGTTGCAACGGTTTGTCTCCAGACAGTTCGCGCTTAGTCAGTGCCGCATCCACCCGCTGATTAATGAAAATGATCAACCACCCGACGACAAACCAGCCAGCATAATTGGCCAGCGTAACGTCAAAGTGCCAGCCGGGCTCAGGATAGTGATAAATGTCGCCCAGAAACCAGTGCTTACCCAAGTGCGCAACGGGATCGGTGATCAAATCCAGCACCATCATGAAGAATGCACCAACGAACAGTACGGTAGCGCTGTTACGAAGATCGCGTGACGTTACGCGTTGCACGTTGAATCCGCGATGCCAGTGCGGAGACAAGAAAAATTGCGCGAACGAAAAACTCACGTAACTAAGGAAAACAAATGAAAGGGAGTCAAAGAACGGCACACCGAAGACGACCAAGTCGTTTTCCAGCGCTTCATAATGGTATGCATAATAGCCGAACGGTATGCCGTGATTAATACTTCCCCACTCGGCAGCAAGCGCAACCAGATAGCCCGTAACCAGCCAGATAAAAGTGCGCAACATTCCCTGCTCAAGCCAGCCCAAAGTCAGAAAAGCCAGCAGGAATAGGGTTACATAGGGGCGAAACACGAGGCTGTAGAGAAGTTCTAACATGAAATGATCAGATTGATTTATCAGACATACTGAAATTTAATAAAGCAGAATTAAAGAATGAAAATGGGATTTGGCATTCGCTTACTCATGCTAAAAGTCAATCCCGTTTAGCATACAGTAAGGCAATAACCGGAATGTCATTTTTGCAGAGTGGTGGCTGTAACATCATTAGCCAGAGCTACCTGATTCCCTTCAATCATCACGACATGCGCGTTGTGCTCAACCAATTGGTAGTAGTGCAAATATTTTTCCACCTCCGCGGGTTGGCTGGTCTTGCGACCATAGTATTTGCCGGCGTGGGGGAAAACTTCGGTGGCAACTTGATCGTCATATACCGCAAAATCCCATGGGATATTCGTATCCCTATCACTCACGGCATTAGCTCCTGGGAACTCATCCCGAAAAGCTACCCGGATATCGACTCCATCTTTCAGTTGGGCCATCATGATCTTCTGAAATTCTGGCTCAACAAATTCTTCCCGATGCATAACAAAAATCCGTGTGATGTTGACCTTCCGTTCTAGAGCCCGCAAGTTGCTCTGATAGAAATTCACCAGTGTCGCGCGAGCCAGCCAGCCAAAAGTTACCGGATCAACAGCTCTGATGCTCAGAGTGGCCGCATCACTACATTTTGCGCCATCCAGGTAGAATTCGGTTTCGTCCAGTGGAATAAAACCATTCTGCAACATGGTGATAGTACGCATTGTATTAGCCAATAGCTCTTGAGCCTTTGCCTGACACTCGGCATCGGTAACCCGGCTGATGGCATAGGTTACTTCGTGGGCTTGGTGGTATAGATCGGTTAATTCAGTGCGGGACTTTCCAATGTCTTCCCGAAGCAGATAGGTAGCCAATGACAAAAGCACTCCGACACCAAAAATCAGGTAGGATGCCATCTCATTATGCAGCACCAAGTGAAAGAAAATTGCTAATCCTGCACCGGCGATAAATTCGATAAATACCGCCATCTCCTGCAATTTATGACTGAACTTCATTGATCACGTACCTCCTTGCGCGCTGTAGGATTTGAAACTTTGAGATGCAGAAATTTCCGCCAGAACCCGGTATAAGTAAAAAAGCCTCAGATGTCTCGGGAATACGTCTAGACTTTCCATCCTATCCTTGTATAGGGTTTGGTAATATCAACTACCGGCTATGTGCAGTTTAACGTTGTCTGTTTACTGAGAGAAGAAACTTTTATAATAGTATCCTTATAGATTCATTTTTCACGCTATTTATAAGCAAAGAAAGGATAAAAAATGCCGAGAAAATACCTGCTATGGTTGATCGCAAGCAGCATGTTATTTACTTTTCTCACGACAAAAGCTTTTCCCGAGGAACAATGTACCGCACGTTACGACATTACCAACAATGTTGTGCATATCCCCTGTGTAACGATTGGTGATAAAAAGATTTGGGCGAATCTAAGATTAACTCCATCCGAGAATACATTTGTTGTCGAAGGATATGGAGAAAATTTCCTCCCTTTATGGCTTATGCAAAAGATCGATGGTTTCATAAAAGAATCGGCAACTGATCGCCCCCTTTTCATCAGACAATTTGGGTACAAAGGGACGGTGGTTTATCACTTTACATCCCAGTGCTGCGATCAATTCAATTATCTTTATGACGTGGCCGGCAGCATTATTTGTGCGCCTGATGGCGGTTTTTCAGGTGGTGGAGATGGGCTATGTCCAGATTTCGCTAATGCCAGCACTGCAGGCACCGTAATTTGGGAAGACACGAAAAATTAATTGTATAGTCGGCCAGTCGTTACTGGCTTCACAGACTCCTCTTTAATTCTACTGGTCACGACATTACAAACGGGAATAACTATGGCAGATAATTCGCCCATCCGGCTGGTGATCCACGGTGGTGCCGGGACTATCGTACGCAACAAACTGACTGCAGAACGTGAGCAAGCTTATAGGCAAGCACTTACGCAATCGTTGATTGCTGGCCATGCCGTGCTTGCAGCAGGCGGCAGCAGTATGGATGCCGTCATTGCGTCAATCGTGGTGATGGAAGATTTACCTTTGTTCAATGCAGGTAAAGGTGCAGTATTCAATCATACTGGCCACAACGAACTGGAAGCGTCAATTATGGAGGGTGCCACGCGCATGGCGGGTGCCGTTGCTGGTATCACAACAATCCGCAATCCAATCCGTGCCGCGCACGCGGTGATGACGAAAAGCGCACATGTGATGTTGATCGGCCAGGGCGCCGAGACTTTTGCTGCCGAGCAAGGACTGGAAATTGTCGATCCTTCCTATTTTTACACGCAACACCGCTGGGATCAGTTGCAAAAAGCCATCGCTAGAGAAAGCATTTTGCGTGACCACGACACTGATCCCGGCACACCGCTGCCAGACGTCAATGAAAAACGTGGAACCGTCGGCGCCGTGGCACTGGACTGCTACGGCAATCTCGCCGCCGGCACATCGACCGGCGGACTCACGAACAAACGCTACGGGCGCGTAGGGGATTCTTCGATCATCGGCGCAGGAACCTACGCGGACAATCGCTCCGCTGCGGTATCCGCAACCGGCACCGGGGAAATGTTCATCCGCACGGCAGCGGCTTTCAATACGGCCGCACAAGTACGGCTACAGCACATTCCAATTGCCGAGGCAGCCGATAATACACTGACAGAAATAGCCGCCATCGGAGGTGACGGCGGTTTGATCGTGCTGGATACGAGCGGCAATTATGCAATGCGTTTCAATACCAGCGGCATGTACCACGGCACCATCGGTAACGACGGTATCGCATGGACAGGCATTTTCTCAGAGACCCTCGCACAAATTACCGATTCTTCTGCCGCCTTCCCGCCATCACAGCAAACTTGATTTGCCTTTGAAAGGCTCAAAGGCATATGCTCTGTCAATAAATAACGCATAGCTATTTTTAGCTATGACAAATGTCCTAGAAGAAAAGTAAGAATCAACTATAGAACACAATGATTGAATCAGTTACGTTCGTAGATGGGGCGTGTAAGCATTTTTTAATTCACTGATTCAGCAAGGAAAGGAATTGATGAATCAGTCCTTCAACAGGGTTAGGACGGATGACAATACGCTGATCACGCTCATGACAAGCATGTAACACTATGAAGATAATTGATTTATTCATTGTTTCCCTAATTATCATGGTATAAACTATGCGGGTTGGTGGTTTATTTTCAGGTTTCTCGTGATGCGGTCAAAACCGAAAGAACTTAAAGAAAAAAACACGCATGAAACCAACCAGCCCACAAATTAATAATTAATCTCAGAGGAGATATTTTATGAATTCACGAAAAATTTTGCTTCAGGCCTGCGCATTGGCGCTGGCAACCGCCTCAACCGGAGCGTTAGCGGGTGCCTTTCCCACGGTATTGTCCGGCAACACAACCGGTCTTGCTGACAGCATTTTCCTTGGCGCACCCGACGACACCTACGTTGGACTAGGTGTCGATGAAGTTACCTACGACTTCGGTCTCAACCACGTGGTCAATCGAGTCGGTTTGGTGGATTTAAACGTCTACGAGGTGGATACTGGTGTAGTTGAGTTCGGTCTGATGGACATCCTAGTCAGCCAGGACGGCATCACATTCGAAAGCATCAAGGCCAGTCAGGTAGCGCTGGAACGTATCACTGGTGACTCCGTCCATAGCAACAACTCATTCGGAAAATCGTACGACCTTGGTTCCTTCGACTGGGTTCGCTACGTTAAGATCGACGGTACCGGATCTGGAAGAGCCGGTTCAACTAATGGCTTCGATCTCGATGCCATTGGTGTGCATGAGGTAACGGCAATACCCGAACCCAGCACATGGGCCATGATGCTCGGTGGCTTACTCGCACTCGCCGGTGTGGCACGTCGGCAACGCAGTTAATACTCGTAGCACACGGAGACGCGGCACATCAATCTGACGCGCCTCCGTGGTTTCAAGAATGTTTCGTCGCAGCAATAAGAAATTTTTAATAAATGTCAATTCATTAAAAATTCATCACTTGAAGTTGTCAGAATCTTAAACCAAGGTGTCGTGTAAAAGATAAATTCTCTACGAAAATATTTTCTAAAATCAACAATGGGAAATTGTTTGCATATGCTTAGATTAAAAATCCTTCTGCCGGTGTTTGTCACCACAGCATTGCAACTGATTCCAACACTAAGGAGCCTGTAATGTCACCGAAATTTTTAAGCACTACTGCCGTCCTGCTCGGACTGGCCACTGCGGCACCAGTTTCAGCTGCCGACATTTCTTGGTCGACCGGTCCAACATTCAATGGACCAAATGGTCACCTTGGCATTCTAACCAACGGTAGCTTGGTCGAAGCCATCAATCTAGCCGGTGCACCCGGCGGCGCCCTAACGGTCGACCCCAGTGGATTGAATATCACTTTCAGCACCGTCAATTCACCATTTTTCTCCAATTCCTGGGGCATCGCTGGGAATGGCGGCAACACCGATGCAGCTTGGGGAACAATCCTCAACACATTCGAATGGATTTCGGGTTCCAACCCGACGATTTCCAATTTCCTAAGCGGATTGACCTTGGGGCACCAATATCAACTGCAACTATTCGCCGCGCGTTCCGACTGCTGCGGCACACGTACGGCATCCTTCTCTGATGGCGCAGGTCACACATCTGACGAAGTGCGCGATGACAGCTACACCAGCATCGTTGGCACCTTCACAGCCGACGCTTTCACACAGACGCTACAGCTTATCGACAGCACCAGCAATCCGATTCTCAACGCTTATGTACTGCGCGACGTCTCGCCTGTTCCAGAACCAGAAACTTATGCCATGTTGTTGGCTGGACTTGGTGTTCTCGGTTTATCTATTCGCCGCAGAAAACAAGCAATGTAATTTAATTGCAACAAAAAACATGGAGTAAGATCATGAGCTATTTACAAAATTTTATCACCAACTTAAAGATCTCTGAGCTGCGGAAATTAGCCCAGAGCACCTGCATTGCACTAAGTCTAATGAGTACGAGCACCTATGCTTTGACGATCTCTCATGGCGATATAATCGTGGGTGATCGCAGCAGTAACCTGATCGTTAACGGAAGCTTTGAGACTGGAAACGAGAGTGGAAGCAATCTTGGTTGGACGCCTGGTAGTCACGTAGGCGGTTATCCATCTTCGGAGGTCGCTGCCATCCCTGGATGGACATCAAGCTATCCCGAAGGTGCCTATGGCTGGTGGGGACCCCTTGGTTTTGCTGGCGCCGCACCGGCAGATGGTTTGAATGCGGTATACTTTGGCAATTCGTTTAACTCAACCGGAACCGCCGCCAGTATTGCTGCTAATGGCGAGATTACTTTCACGGGAACTCCTTCCTTCACTGGTCGCCCTGGTCCCGTGACGCTCTCCCAAACCATTTCTGGCCTGAGCACCACAGATGTCTACCGATTAGACTTTTGGACCAGCGGTGAGAACAACACTTCAGGTTTTTCTGGAACCGGGCTGTTCGGGCTGGATATAACGGGTGAAGGTACTACTTATCTTTTGCTTCCTTCCTCATCGAATTCCTTTGGGGCGTCGGAGCGCTTCTATGTGGAGTTCACCCCTTCGGCTTCGACTGTTACTATCTCGTTTCTGAACTGGGGTCACATCACCGATATTAGTGGTACAGGTACCGAATTGGTGCTTGATGATGTTATTTTGTCGGCAGTTCCAGAACCAGAGACTTACGCCATGTTATTAGCTGGATTGAGTGTTCTCGGTTTCTCTGCACACCGTAGGAAACAGGCAGTTTAATTTAATTCAGTTTGGTTTTAATCAGCCCCGCCCAGAGTGGCGGGTTTTTTTTGGGGACCGATAATACATGTAATCGTGCGGTTCCCGTGTTTTAATACTCCCGGTCAATCGCAATATGTCATTCGGTGTGGTAATAACCGGAGTACTATTACACAATGAAAAACTACCAAGTAAAACCCGAGAGCAAGCTGAGCCTGTTGCATTTCGACGCTGACGACACTGGTAACTACAAGAAAACTGACAAAAGCAAAGAAAAAGCCAAGGCCGTTACAGAAAAACTGATCTACAGACTTGGAGAACTACAGGAACGCCTTTATGCCAACGGCAACCGGGCATTGCTGATCGTGTTACAGGGGATGGATACCAGCGGCAAAGACGGCACGATCAAAAGTGTGATGTCCGGCGTGAATCCGCAGGGTTGCAAGGTGGTGTCCTTCAAGACACCATCGCCGGAAGAAATCGATCATGATTTCTTGTGGCGCGTACATCAGAAAGCACCTGCCAAAGGCCAGATCGGCATTTTTAACCGTTCGCACTATGAAGATGTGCTGATCACCCGTGTGCATGGATTGATATCGGACAAAGTGGTGAAACAACGGTTTAATCAAATCAAAGAATTCGAGGAACTCCTCTCCGAGAGCGGAATAGTTATACTCAAATTTTTCTTGCATATCTCTAAGGATGAACAGAAAAAACGACTGGAAGAGCGTATTAACAATCCGGAAAAGCGTTGGAAGTTTAACGAAGCGGATCTCGAAGAACGCAAATTGTGGAAAAACTATCTGAATGCTTTCGAGGCCATGATGGCGGCCACGAGTACCGATCGAGCACCCTGGTATATCGTACCGGCCAACCACAAATGGTATCGCAACTTGGTTATCGCGGAACGCATCGTAGACGCATTAGAAAGTATGAAACTGAAAACACCCCCGGCTCCTGTAGGGATCAACTTTGATAAACTAAAGATTGAGTAGCTCGGAAGTCGCCACAAAGAATGCGCGCAATAGCATTGCCCGTACAGGAAAGCTTTCATGGAAATTGAACTGAAACTGGCTTTGCATCCCCGCCATACCGCACGTTTCCGTCGACATCCCTTATTGAGCAAGATCACGCCAAAGCAACACCAGCTGCTCAGCATTTATTTCGATACTCCCAGGTTTGATTTGATGCGGCGCGGCATTGCGTTGCGTGTGCGCCGGGTGGATGATCAGTGGATCCAAACGTTGAAAGCCGAAACACAATCCGTCGGCGCGTTGTCGAGCCGCCCGGAATGGGAAATGGCGATCACTGACGGCAACCGTCCAAATTTTTCCGTGTTGCCGTCAACGGCAATGGATTTACTCGCTGGAATCAAGCTAAAGCGTGTTGCACCGGTGTTCACGACCGAATTTCAGCGTACCACCTGGCAAATCGGCAATTCTGCCGCGCAAGCCGAAGTCGCTCTCGATATTGGAAAAATCTATGCAGGAGAAATGTGCCGGGATATTTGTGAAGTAGAAATTGAGCTTAAATCCGGCGAACCTACATTTTTGTTCGATGCAGCAACACAATTACTCGAACAGGCTCCACTCCACATCGAACCGCGCAGCAAGGCCGAACGCGGCTATATCCTGAGCGGCGCTGTGATTCCTGCGCCAATTAAGGCAACGCATGCGGTAATTCATAAGCGTCAAACTGCCGGTGAAGCTTGGAATGCGATGATGCAAGCTGCGCTGGTACAGTTGGTCAGAAATGTACCCGGTTTTCTGGAAAATGCGCACGACATCGAATATCTGCACCAACTTCGCATCGCATTGCGCCGCCTGCGTACTGGCGTGCTGCTGGAAAAATCATTGGGTTTGGAATCGCCCGACTGGGATCAGCCGCTACGTGAATCGTTGCACACGCTCAATCCGTCGCGCGACTGGGATGTGTTCTTACAGGGGACTTTATCTCAAACCTTGGCGGCACTGGGAGGATCACCAGGGAATGTGCCGATTCAGGATACAACACATGCTCTGATGCGCGATGTCGCTACGCACACCCGCCAGCGGGCGCAAGCATTATTGTTCAAACCCGTTTTCACCCGGCTTGTACTCGACATCGGCCGCAGTCTGCTGGTTACGTCATTTAGCGCGGAAATAGGAGACGCTAAGGCCTGGGCAGAGAGGGTTCTTGAGAAACGCTGGCAAAAACTGCACAAACGCTGCCACGGCTTTGCCAGACTGGATGCTTCCGAACGCCATTTGGCACGTATCGCCGCCAAGAAGATGCGCTACACGGCAGAAGCCTTTGCACCGCTCTACGGAAAACGCGCTCACCACTTTATCACAGCTTTGTCAGCATTACAGGATGAGCTGGGACGTGAAAACGATATGCGTGCCGGCGTGCAATTACTGCGCACATTACCTGCAAAATCGATCACACTCAGCTTCGAACTTGGCCGGCTCAGCGGCGCGTTAGAATTGGAAGCCGCACAGCAGTCGCATTTATCCAATTCTATCTGGCGACGGCTGGCAAGATCGAAATTGTTCTGGCAATGACGCTTACTGTTCAGATTCGATAGTTTCCTATTATTAATAGCTATCGGAGCTTTGCCCGCTTAGGTGTTGGCTGTTTTAGCGCGGCACGCCTATTTTTTATCAATGACAATGACAATTGATCACGTTCTGAATCTCTGATACAGTCCAACACTGGATAAGATATTGTTTATTTAATTTATATCTTATTTTTATCACTGGAATATATTAGCCTTACTACTTCTAGAAAGGAGCCTAAAATGAAAAATTACGTCTTAGCTGCAGCCGCTGTTAGTATTTTCAGCATCAATGGGATTATGACTGAAACATCCTATGCCAGCACAGTGGTTCGATCAGCTGTTGGCGCAGATGCTGCTTCCATACAATCTACTGTTGATCAATTTCGTCTAGATCTGGGTATCAATAACGGCTTGGGGCCATGTACGGGCGCTTGTCTGCCTGGAGAAGGCAGGCGGGAGATTAACTGGGATGCCGTGCCGGATAGTTTTTCATCGGGTGGAGCCAATCCTTTTCCCGGAAATTTTTTTAATGGTGTTGCAGGAGATCCGGCTGGCCGTGTAAGGGGTGTGGAGTTCTCTACAACCGGCGCTTTCGAAGTCAGCGCTGATAGCGATTCGGATAATGATAGTAATCCTGGGCCAGTTGCACCACTTTTTGGCAACCATAATCCCGACAATGCCGATGATTTTGCAGCTTTTAGCGCGCAACGAATTTTTGGTTTAGTTGGTACAAATGAAATGGATGTGTTTTTTAATGTGCCAGGTTCCCCTGGGACACAGGCAACCGTGAAAGGATTTGGCGTGGTATTTACTGATGTGGAAGCGGCTAACTCCACCAAGCTCGACTTCTATGACATCAATAATAATTTACTCCATGCCGGAGTCGCACCGCATTTTGTTTTTTCAGGCGCAGATTCCTTTGATTCTTTCTCTTTTTTAGGTGTTTCGTTTGATACCGCCAGCGTGTATCGTGTTCATATTACCAATGGCGGTTATGATCTGGATTTAAATCCATTCGGCATTGATGATTCGATTGCAATGGACGATTTCATCTATGGTGAGCCCTTGGCAATTTCTGCTGTACCTGAACCCTCGATGATTCTATTACTCAGTACTGGCTTATTAGGTCTGTTTGTCTGGCGCAGGAAACATTCTTAATAGCGATTCTTTTTTGCTCTATCTGGCGGGAATTGAGCCAATTATCCGATGCTCAATTCCGCTGTTTTATATTTTTCCACAAACCGCAGTTGAGCTGGGTTCGTTCCATAGATTTATTTTCCTGGTATATTTCCTTCTCTCTGCACCATCACCCGCGCGAATGCACTAACCAAGCAATAATGCAGATTAATGTAATGCACGTTGCCAGTGACATGAACGCATTGCGGCGATATTTCTGAGCCAATAAGGCTTGCGGATATACCGAGATGATAAATGGCTGTGCTTCGTTTTTCGGTTTTGAGATGATATTAGAATCCGGCTCCAGAACCAGTTGATCATGAATTTTCTGCGCTTCTGACTGCGCCATCTGACGGGTGAATTCCCATTCTTCCTGATCGATTTTGCCGTCCTTGTTGGTATCAAACCGGTTTCGCAACGCCTGCTGATCTTGTTTCCAATCGTTAATCAGATTAATCATCACGTCCTTGGCTGATTGCTGTGCTGTCGCAGACCAGGTGCTGAATTGCCCTAAGATATACAGCGGCTGGCCCGGCAGTATCAGCCATTCACTGTAGCGGTAGTTGTTTGTCATCGCATTCACAATCGACTGGCTTTCCAGTATCTGAGTCCGGGTTGGCCATTCGGTATTGCCATACCAAACCAATTTCTCGTTGCCGTTAACTTCCGCGTCATCCGGATCCACAAAGCAACTGCTTACGCCATCGGTCAACTTAAACCGGTGATCACTGTTATTTTTGTAAACAACATTCCAGCGCGTTTGCGTGCGGCCATTCTCAGTAAACGACTCCTGTTGTTCGATCAGACTGCGATACCAGAGACATGGGTGATTCGAAAGCGGCGCGTAAATCGGTTGGTCATCAACAAACTGCCCTTTTCCTTCCAGTTCAATATAACCTTGGTGCGCAGAACGTAGTTTGGCAGTAGGCGTATCCTCGATGATACGCAACCGCTTCCAATTGCGAACAAACAAGTAAAAGCTGATCAAGGCGGCCAGTAGCAATGCCCCGAAAACAAACTGATATTCTTCCGGCGAAAGCGCTGCTAGCGGGATATTCATGTGGAAACCGTGCGTTAGCCAAACAATTTGCCGATATTCACATCCTGTTTGTCGGCATCGCTAAACTCGAGCAAATCGCGTGGCTTGAATTTAAACCAATTGGCGACAATGACATCGGGAAACTGCTCAATCCGCACATTGTTAATTCTGACCGCCTCATTGTAGAACTCACGACGATCCGCAATACTGTTTTCCAGTCCGGAAATCCGCGCCTGCAAATGCTGGAATCTCTCACTGGCTTTCAAATCCGGATAGTCTTCCGCGACTGCGAACAAATTGCCCAACCCAACCCGCAGCATGTTTTCCGCAGAACCTAATGCACCGATATTGCCGGTTTCACGTGCGTTTGCAACCTGCGAGCGTGCTGCAATCACCTGTTTGAGCGTTTCCTGTTCAAAACCCATATACTGCTTGCAGGTTTCAACCAGCTTGGGAAGCTCATCGTGGCGCTGCTTCAACAAAATATCAATATTCGACCACGCTTGTGACACGCTATGCTTAATATCAACCAGACTGTTATACAGCATGATGCCGTAGACAAGAACGATGGCTATCCCTGCCAGGGAAATATAGATGATGATATCCAATGTCACACTCCTGTAAGTTACATCAACGCAATATACCTGAGTAAGAATTCAGGAAATGGTTTAAAAAGGAACGTCTAGTGGCTTTATTTCCTTTCATTGCATAGTAACCTTGCACTGCTTGCGCAAATGCTATTGACGGATGACACTGGGCTTATCTATGCTACCCCGGCTTAAGAAAAATACAATCACGTATCAGGAGTCACCCATGAGTGTTTCAAATGAAGTAAGCAAGTTAATCCAAAAAATAGTGTTGGTATTACTCATTATTGGCTGCACGGAAGTTTTAGCGCAGCCGGAAGACGCCAAATCAGTAACGATGATACTCGGCGAGCAAGGCCCTGATGGCTGCGAATTACTCGGCAGGGTGAAAGGTTCATCAAAAGAGCGCGAAGCCGAAGAAGACAATACTCCCTATACCGACCGGCTGATTAAAGCCAGAAACAACTTAAGAAGCGAAGCACAGAAACTGGGTGGCAATAATGTGCATATCATCTATTCCAATAACACCGGAAAATATGATATTCCCGGGGTTGATAAGGAAATCATATTTATCGGGAATGTCTATCGTTGCGAGTAACCCCGGTGATCATTAGTTGATTTTATGAATTAACCTTCTCAATCTTTTGTTTTACTTTGGTAATCCGTCAACACACCCACTGCGATAATGACCAGACCGGCGGCAATATAAAAATTCCGCGCGATCTCTTCATTGGCAAAACCGAAAATAAAAGGCAGTGCAATCAGCGAAGGACCAACGATGCGTTCAATCCAGCCATGGATGGGAAATGGAATGAGCTTGATGAC